>JALWSJ010000348.1 GCA_026993705.1 Flavobacteriales bacterium | reverse complement strand
CTCCCTCCTTTTGGAGGGCAAAAGATAGAGTGGATAGCCCGACCATTACTGCATAAAAATGTTTTTGCGTTGGAACGCAATAACATTTTTATGCAGTAATGGGAACGCCCTAATAATAGCCTTAACTATTTTTTACATAGAAGTTTTAAATTGTAGCTGTGGGGTATTCTTTTTTTTATTAAATTGCCGGTATTATATATTTTCTTGTATGAAAAGAATTGGTTTATTTTTGTTTTTTGCTTGGGGAGTTTTGTTGGGGTTGGCTCAGTCTAATACGCATTTTGGAGGGCGTTCTGCGGGTATGGCGTATGCTTCGGTTACCTTGAGCGATGTCTGGAGCTCGCATAATAATCAGGCAGGATTGGCGTGGTTGAAATCTAAAAACGTGGGCGTTTATTATCAGAATAAATTTGCTTTAAAGCAGTTGAGCAATGTGGGATTGGCGTATGCTCAACCGATGAAAAAAGGAACTTTTGCGGTTCAATGGAGTCATTTTGGCTATTCGTTGTATCAGGAAAATAAGGTGGGATTGGCGTATGCTCTTTTGTTGAGTGAAAAGTTGTCTTTAGGAGTTCAATTGGATTACTTAAATACTAAGTTGGGAGGGATGTATGGAAGTAAAAATACGTTGGCAGGTGAGGTGGGGTTACAAGCAAAATTATCTTCTGAATTAACTTTGGGTGTGCATATTTATAATCCTACGCGGGCGAAATTGAACGATTATAACCAAGAGGCTGTGCCGACTATTATGCGTTTGGGATTGGGATATAATTTTTCTAAAAAAGTATTGGTTACATTGGAATCCGAAAAGGATATTGACCATAAACCGATGTTAAAAGCAGGTGTGGAATATTTTGCTCATAAAAAAATGTATGTTCGCGGTGGTGTAGCTACTGGTCCAACGCTTGCGTCTTTTGGGTTGGGGCTGAATATGGAACAATACAAATTGAATATAGCGACAACTTACCATCAGGTGTTAGGGTTTAGCCCCGAACTGTCATTTACTTACACCTTTAAGGATGGTACTAAAGCACAAAAAGTGGAGTGATTGGTGTAGAAAGAACATATAAAGAATTTTTGGAGATGAGGTCTCGTTTTCTTTTGATGGTTTCGTTTGTGTTGGTGTTTACGATAAGCGGAACAACGCAAAACCAAAAAACGTTAGATAAAGAAGCGGAAAAGACTGATGTTATCGAACAACGGCTTCAGCTTTTGGCGGAACAATTGGAAAATAACAATGTCGATTTTACCACCTTAATGGATGTGTTGAGTTCTTACTATGAAAATCCGATAAATCTAAATGGGAAAGATATTAAAGAAGATTTGTTGGAATTAAGGCTCTTGTCAGAATTTCAAATTAATAATTTACTGGAGCATATTAAAAAGAACGGAAAACTAATGTCTATTTATGAATTGCAAGCCGTAGATGGATTTGATATTCCCATTATACTTGCTATCAATCCGTTTGTTACCGTCAAATCAGAGTTTTATTCTCCACACACTTCGTTTAAAGAAATGATGGATAACGCTAAAAATTATGTGTTTTTACGTTATACACGAATTTTAGAGCAACAAAAGGGGTATAATCCAATAAGCGATGATGATTGGGCTAGTAGTTCCAATAGCCATTATTTGGGAAGTAAAGATAAATTGTATATGCGGTACCGGTTTAAATACCTCAACAATGTAAGCATAGGATTTACGGCAGAAAAAGATGCAGGAGAATCTTTTTTTGGGAACAAGCGTGCTGAACAACTCTTTAATTTGCAACAAAACAAAGGATTTGATTTTTATTCGGCTCATTTCTACATACGAAATGTTGGAAAAATAAAAGGATTAGCTATAGGGGATTACCATATGCAATTGGGGCAGGGGCTTACCTTTTGGACAGGTTTAGCCTTTGGAAAAATGGTAAATGTAATGAGTTTTAAACGAAACGCAAGAGGAATAAAACCTTACGCCTCGGTGGATGAAAACAATTTTTTAAGAGGAGCAGCAATCACCTACAAATTGCATAAGAATATAGATGTAACAGCATTTGGTTCAAGAAAAAAAATAGATGCCAATATAGCAAACGTTAGCGATTCATCAAATCAGAACATAGACGGAATTAGTACTTTTACTTCGTTTCAATCCACAGGAAATCACAATACCGTAGGTTCGTTGACCGACCGCCATAGTTTAGAAGAAAACTACGCCGGTACCAATCTTAAATTTCACAACGACAACCTTTCTGTTGGTTTAACAGGTGTTTATTCTTATTTCGGAGGAGAAATAAAACGAACGCTAAAACCTTACAGTCAATTTCAATTCAACAATAACCAAAATTTGGTGTTAGGTGCCGATTACAGTTATTTGTACAAAAACTTCAACCTATATGGAGAAGTTTCCCGAAGTCAAAATGGAGGCATGGCTCAATTACACGGGTTACTGGCATCACTAGACCCTAAATTATCTGCATCAATCCTCTATCGAAATTACGGAAAAGATTATCAATCCCTAAGAAGCAATGCCATAGCCGAAAACAGTACCAACGTAAACGAAAAAGCATTACTATTCGGGTTGGAAGCACGCCCCAACCGTTTTTGGATAATAGACGCTTACTTAGACCAATACAAATTTCCGTGGCTACGCAGTCAAACCGACCAACCCAATACTCGTGGATTGGACGGATTGGCACAAGTAAAATACCAACCCTCAAAAAAATTAGAAATGTATGTTCGGGTTCGCAATCGTTTAAAGCCTAAAAACAAACCCAATGTAACCAGTGGTGTATCACAAGTAGAAGAAGCCTCGAGTTGGTATTATCGTTATCAGGTAGCCTATAAAGTAACCGAAACCATTCAGCTGAAAAACCGTGTAGTATTCAGAACCTACAAACAAGGAACACAAGCAGAAGAATACGGATATTTAGTCTATCAAGATATAATTTACAAACCATTATCGGGTCCCCTTTCCTTCACGTTCCGTTATGCTCTATTCGACACCGATTACAACACTAGAATCTACGCCTACGAAAACAATGTGCTTTATTCTTACTCAATCCCCGCCTACTATAACCGCGGAACACGAACACAACTCACTGTAAGATACCGAATAAAAAAAGGAATCGACCTATGGTTACGATGGGCACAATGGCACTACGATAACGTAGAAACGATTGGTTCAGGCTTAGATGAAATACAAGGAACAAACAAAACCGAAATCAAAGCACAACTAAGATTTGTATTCTAATCATTTGGGCGTTCCCCTCATCTGCAAAACAAACATATCGCTCTCGCTCAACGTTTGTTTTGCAGATGAGGGTCGGGCTATCACTACTCACTCTTTTGGTTTGCATAAATGCAACAAACCAAAAGGAGTT
>JALWSJ010000347.1 GCA_026993705.1 Flavobacteriales bacterium | reverse complement strand
CATAAAAGCAAAAAGGTGTGTCATTTTCAAATGACACACCTTTTTGCTTTTATGGGGGAACGCCCAAATTATTATTCGATTATAAATGAATAACCTCTCCGTATGCAGCTGCCGCCGCTTCCATTATAGCTTCACTCATAGTCGGATGCGGATGAATGGTTTTTATCAACTCGTGTCCTGTTGTTTCCAGTTTTCTAACAGCCACTAGCTCCGCAACCATTTCCGTAACATTAGCTCCTATCATGTGACCTCCTAATAACTCACCGTATTTTGCATCGAAAATTAACTTCACAAAACCTTCGTTATGCCCTGCTGCACTTGCTTTACCTGATGCCGAAAAAGGAAATTTACCTATTTTCAATTCGTAACCTGCTTCTTTTGCTTGTGCTTCAGTCATTCCCACCGAAGAAATCTCCGGTGTTGCGTAGGTACAGCCCGGAATATTACCATAATCAATTACTTCAGGATTTAATCCTGCTATTTTTTCAACGCAAGTTATACCTTCTGCCGAAGCTACGTGAGCCAACGCAGGCCCCGGAATTACATCTCCTATTGCATAGTAACCCGGTATATTGGTTTCGTAATAATCGTTTACTAAAATCTTACCTTTATCAGTTGCTATACCTACGTTTTCTAAGCCGATATTTTGAATATTTGCTTCTATTCCAACGGCAGAAAGGACAATATCACAATCGATGATTTCTTCTCCTTTTTTGGTTTTTACCTTTACTTTACAGCCTTTACCCGCTGTATCTACTTCTTCTACAGAAGAACCGGTCATTACTTTTATCCCTTGTTTTTTGAACGATTTTTCAAGTGCTTTGGAAACATCAACATCTTCTACAGGAACAATGTTCGGCATATATTCTACAATAGTCACTTCTGTCCCCATTGAATTGTAGAAATAAGCAAACTCCACTCCGATAGCACCTGAACCTACCACTACCATTTTCTTTGGTAAAGAAGGTAAAGTCAACGCCTCTCTATATCCGATAATTTTCTTTCCGTCTTGTGGTAAATTCGGTAATTGCCTCGAACGAGCTCCTGTTGCTATTATAATATTAGAAGACGAATATTCGGTTATTTTTCCGTCAGTATCAACAACGTCAATTTTCTTTCCCGGTTTCACTGTACCCGTCCCCATGATGACGTCAATCTTATTTTTCTTCATTAGGAATTTAACGCCTCCACTCATTTTTTCCGCAACTCCTCTACTTCTTTTCACTATTCCGCTAAAATCGGCTTTTGAATCAGAAACCGAAATACCGTAATCTGACGCGTGATTTATATAATCAAAAACATTGGCACTTTTCAAAAGAGCTTTAGTTGGGATACACCCCCAATTCAAACAAATACCTCCAAGCGATTCTTTTTCTATAACTGCTGTTTTTAATCCAAGTTGAGAAGCTCTAATAGCCGCAACATATCCACCTGGACCACTTCCTAATACTATAACATCGTAATTCATATCTTATACTTTTTTATCTGTTGGCGAAATTAAGAAAAAAGCATCAATTATGATTTGACTTCTCTTCTTTTTTATACGTGTTTTTTTGTTTTGATTGATTATTTTGGGCGTTCCCTCAAACAGCAAAAAGAGCATATCCTTACAGGATATGCTCTTTTTGCTGTTTGAGGGCGGGCTATCCACTATATCTTTTACCCGCCATAAAGGCGAGCGAGCAAAAGGATGCCGTTCCTATCCCTAACGCGGGTCAGGTAAGTGCAAAGAAAAATGGAATTTAGTTTTCTTAGACGATGAAAAATTCTTTTGCTTTTCATAACGAAATCGCTTGCGAATTTAAGGTAAAACAAAAAAGCCACTGAAAAAGTGGCTTTTTTTAATTTAATTCTTAAAAACACTGTTAGAAAGGTAAATCTTCTGCATCATCAGCAGTATCTAAATTTGTATCTGGAGCAACCGGCTGTGGTGCTGAAGGAGTTCCTACACTTGCTTTATCAATTTTCCAAGCTTGAAGATTAACAAAATATCTTCCGTTATACTCGTTTCCTCTGATATTAAAGTGTACATCTACATTATCCCCAACATTCAATCCGTCTATTAGACTAACGCGTTGTTGTGTACATTCAAATTTCACATCTTGAGGATATTGTTCTTGTGTCGTTACCACAAACTCTCTTTTTGTAAAACCACTATCAAAAGTTTGAGTATCCATTAATAACTTTACAACTCCATTAAGTTTTAATTCTGCCATTTTATACTATTTATTCTGTTAAAAAAATTGAACACCAAAGATAAGACGTTTTTTCTTATATACAGAATTTGTTGATAATTAATTTATAAACCATCAAAAAAAGATGAATCAATTATTAAACGAAAGCAATGTTTTCCAAGCTTCTTCCAACTTGTTTTCGCTTAATAGCACTTTTGCTCTTTTGTGTAAAACTTTTTCGAGGTCTTTTGCTTCATCTTCATATTGCATAAACAAATCACTTAACTCGATCAACTTATATTCATTCACTTCGGTTTCATTAGGTAATTTTTCTATTCCTCCCAACATTCCTAAGTCATTTCCGGTAAGAATAGTACTTTCTTTAATTTCTTTAGGTATATTATCAAATCCTATCCCGATAGTGGTTATTGGTTTTTCTATTTCAAACATAGAGTTTTCATCTGCTCTGCAATACCAATTCCCTCCCATTCGTGCTACCAAGTCTATCTTTTTTTGGTCTATCATTTGATTTTCATCTAAAACACTTTCATTAATGTGAATTTTTAGAATTTCACAAATTACCAAATTACCTGCTCCTCCTTCTGTTCCTAATTCTTTTATTTCTATGACTTTACACTCCATCTGAACAGGTGACTCTTTCACTCTTGCCGGTTTGACTACTTCCGATTCAACAGGTGTTAATCCTGATTTAGTAAATTCGTCAATATCAGCACCGAAAGGTGAACTTGCCAAGGACATTTGTTGTACAATATCGTAATTTACAATATTAATTACTACTTCCGGAACAGCTTTTACATTATTCAATGTATCTTTTGCTTCGCCGGTTCTTCCACTTCTTGCTGGTGAAAAAACAGCTATGGGCGGATTGGAACTAAAGACATTAAAAAAACTAAATGGAGCTAAATTTCTATTTCCTTTTTCATCAACCGTACTGGCAAAGCAAATTGGTCGTGGACCAACAGCTCCAAGCAAATAATGGTGTAATTTAGGGTTCTTGACAATTGATGTATCTATTGTTAACATAATTTTTTTATTTAATTTCCGATAAACAAATTCAACCTTAAATCCGCAAGTGAACTTCTATTCCAAAGCCAAACTCCGCATCATTATTGACAATGCTCGTTTTTCGATACTCACCGTAGCTATGGCTACGCTTGCGTGTCTCAAAAC
>JALWSJ010000346.1 GCA_026993705.1 Flavobacteriales bacterium | reverse complement strand
TAGTGGATATAAAACCTGTAAGAGCAATCTTTGGAGTTGACACGATTTATTCTAATGCTGTTACCTTAACGGTTTCCGCAACACCTCTAGGAGACAAACCACAACTAAAAGACATCAAGCCAATAGAGGAAGATCCTTTTACTACGTGGGAAAAGATACGTCTTTGGCTACTAAATAATTGGTGGTGGTTGATACTCTTGATTCTTTTACCTTTTGTGATATGGGGAGTTGTTTACTACTTAAAAAACAAACCAGAACAAGAGGTTGTCGTCAAAGAAGTTATTCCTTTGGATGTGCGAATGTATAAGAAACTTGAAGAGTTAGAAAGTAAAAAACTATGGCAAAACGGAAAATACAAAAAGTATTATTCTACTCTTACCGACACATTGAGAAGCTATTTAGCTGAACGCTATGGTATTTCAACTTTTGAAAAAACAACATCCGAAATAATCGAACAATTAAAATTAAAACCTGTTCCGAAAGATCAGCTTATTCAATTAGAAAAATTACTTCGCTTGGCGGATATGGTAAAATTTGCAAAAGCAAACCCAACCAAACTCGAAAATGAAAGTGCTATAGAGATAGCCAGAGAATTTGTAGAAAAAACCTACGAAAAACCACAAACACCTAAAACTGAAGAATAAATGAACTGGATAAAAACATATCAATTTGCACACCCGCAGTTTTTGTGGTTGTTGTTGCTAATTCCTTTGTTGGCTGTATTTTATGCTTACTATAAGTCTAAAAAACACAACACATTAAGGATTTCAACCATCGGTGGATTTAACGGTGTAGATAGTGGCTATTTACCAAAATTAGGTTGGTTTTACACTTTATTGAGATTATCTGCCTTAACACTGTTTATCATTGCTTTGGCACGCCCGCAATTGAGTAGCGAAGCTGATTCTTATATTGAGCATCACAAAGAAGGAATTGATATTATTATCGCCTTAGATGCTTCCGGCAGTATGTTGGCGTTGGACTTTAAACCCAATCGTTTTGAAGCGGCAAAGGAGGTGGCTAAAGAGTTTGTGGCTAATCGAAAAAACGACCGTATTGGTTTAGTTATTTTTGAAGGTGAAGCCTATACCCAATGTCCGTTAACCAGCGACAAAAAAATTGTAATGGAACTGATAGACGAAGCCGAACAAGGCGTTGTTACCGAAGGTACGGCCATCGGTATGGGACTTGCTACTGCGGTAAACCGGTTGAGAGAAAGTAAAGCAAAAAGTAAAGTGGTTATCTTACTGACAGACGGAGTAAACAATAGTGGGAAAATACACCCTTTGGCAGCCGCAGAAATTGCAAAACAATTCAACATAAGAGTTTATACCATTGGTATTGGAACCAACGGAAAAGCTAAAACACCAGTTGCAATTGACCCATTTACAGGCAAGTATATCTATGACTACGTTGACGTAGAAATAGACGAAGAAACGTTAAAAGAAATTTCAAAAATGACAGGAGGTCAATATTTTAGAGCAACAGACAACAAAAAACTAAAAGAAATTTATCAAGAAATAGACAAATTGGAAAAAGACAAAATAAAAACCATTGAATACGAAGTTGATTTACCGGAGAAAAGTTTCCCTTTCCTATTGATAGGGTTCTTGTTAATTCTCTTAGAGTTTACTCTTAAATCAACCATCTTCAAATCCATTTCTTAATAGAAAAAGAAAAAACTATGTCAATAAACAAATATAAATATAACCTGAGCAATGCCTTTATTGTAATTCTGATTGTAGAAGTACTCTTTTGGGCATTGGCAATAGCTTCCTATCGCTATTTGACTCAAAATGTGGAAGAATTTCGATTCGAAAGAAGCTATGTTCTGTATGCTTTGATATTTATTCCTTTCGTTATTGCCCTCTATTTCTACAATACTAGATGGAGAAACAAGGCTGTAACGGAATATGCAGACGAACGTTTATTACCTTATACGTATAAAGGCGTCTCAACCTTTAAAAGTGTTACCAAATTCATCTTACTTCGTTTGGGATTGAGTTTTATTGTAATAGCAATGGCTAATCCTCAATACGGCGAAAACGAAAAATTGGTGGAAAGCAAAGGTATCGACATTATGATAGGGCTTGATGTCAGTAACAGTATGCTGGCAGAAGATTTGGAGAAAGGATACAGCCGGCTTAAAATCGCAAAAATGGCTATCGAAAAACTACTGGACAAACTTCATGGAGATAGAATTGGAGTTGTGGTCTTTGCAGGAGATGCTTATAAGCAAGTACCTATCACACCAGATTATCACGTAGCTAAAATGTTTCTTAAAAACATCAATACCGGAATGATATCGGCACAAGGAACAAACATTGGTTTGGCTATTGAAAAAGCACTTTCTTCTTTTGACTTTGAAGACGGAACAAACAAAGCCATCATCATTTTTAGTGACGGAGAAGACCACGAACAAGAAGGGATTGATGCAGCAAAAGAAGCTAAGAAAAAAGGAGTGCCTGTCTTTACAATCGGAATGGGGACTAAACAAGGTGTGCCTATACCTATTTACAGAAACGGAGTAAAAGTAGGCACAAAAAAAGACAAAGACGGCAATACTGTCTTAACGAAATTAAACGAACAGTATTTAATTGATATTGCTGAAGCTTCTGGAGGTGCTTACACTAGAGCCAATGGACTAAACGTAGGGATAGACGGCATAGTAAATCAACTAAACGCCATAGAAAAAGCAACTATTAGTCAAGAAAAATATACAGGATACGATGACCAATTTCAACCTTATTTAGCAATAGGAATCATCCTACTTATTCTAAACTTCTTACTAACCGACAAACGAACTAAACTAACCGACAAACTAAACATATTTGACAGCAATGAATAAACTAATATACATATTAATCGGCTTTACTTTACTCTTGTCTAAGTTTACAATCGGACAAAGCGAAGAGAAAATATACCTTAACAAAGGTATAGAAGCATACAAAAATGGAGATTTTAAAAATGCTCTTGATTTTTTTAACGAAAGTTACTCTAAAAATCAAGACTATACCAAAGCTCTGTTTGACGCTGCCGATGCGGCTTTCTTAATCGATAGCACAAAAATTGCCAAGGATTTGTTGGCGGAGTACATCGCTGCATCAAAAGACAAGATACAAAAAGGCAAAGGGTACTACAACTTGGGAAACATAGCTTTCAAAGAATATGAAACGCTTTCGCAAAACCCAGAAAAAAGCCAAGATGCTGTAAAACACCTAAAAGAAAGTATCGAGTATTATAAAAAAGCTATTCGTAATAACCCTGCGGACAAAGACGCTCGCTATAACCTCAGTTTAGCAATGAGCAAATTACCGCCACCAAACGAAAACGATAAACAATGTAACAACCCTAATCAAAATAAAGACCAACAAAATCAGGGTGACCAAGATAAAAA
>JALWSJ010000345.1:2722-3399 GCA_026993705.1 Flavobacteriales bacterium | reverse complement strand
GATATACGAAGAACCTTGCTGAGATATGCAAAAGAGGAAAAGTCAAATAACTGACTTTTCCCTTAATAATTTTATTTAGTTAAGGCTTCCAAAGTAGTACCTTTCAATAATTTTTTCAGTATCGATTCTCCCGGTAGAGGGTTACCACTTTGAAGTGTTCTTGATGCCGCAAACAATGCCCTGATATCATACTGGCTCGGATAGATCTCTGGAACTTGCTTTTCTAACTTCAATAATTTATAGACTCCTATTATAGCCGAACGTACCGAGTATTCCACGGTAAAAACACAATCGTCTTTTATTTCTGTAAACTGACCCAAAAATGCCAGGTTAACGCTGCCTTCAGGCACAACTTCAGGCCTATCTCCTTTAATTCTTGGCATGAATTGGCTTGTAATATAAGGCATCATAACAGGTATGACTATGGCACTGTCAACTATTTCTTCCATCAATTCACCTTCAACATTTAAATGATACAAAAATTCCCTTAACAATTCTTCTCCGGTGCATTCACTCATCTTTTTCTTTATGTAGTTTCCTTCGTTATCGGGGAATAGACCGTAAGCCCACAGGACAATAACGTTGTCGGGCTGGTTTACAAAATGTGGTTGTCTGCTACCGGTAAAGCTCATTAACCAGTTTGAATCCTTAAAAGTTACGACACTTCCCGTAACACC
>JALWSJ010000345.1:993-2712 GCA_026993705.1 Flavobacteriales bacterium | reverse complement strand
GGGTCATTGCAACCAAACTTTTTTAAAACTTCTTCGATTTTAGAATCTTTAAAGGTCATTGTAAATGATTCCCATTTTGTTTTGTCTATATCACCGCAAAATACTTCAGGTCTCCCAAATACAGGGTCTTTTTTCGCAATGTTCTTCCATAAATTCCAAACCGGCCCCGGTTCCCTATTCAATACGGGTGCTTTATCCATACTTCCGAGAGTAGAGTTTTCCGTCATGGAACCATTGGTAACAAAAACCAAATCGTCTCTCGAAGTTCTAATAATTTTTTCTTTTCCGTCCTTGATGATTTTTATACCGGTTACGATCTTTTCTTTATCGTTTATATCCATATCCAAATCCGTTACAAGAGTTTCGTTTTTAAAAACAACACTGTGAGACTTTAACCATTTTAATAAAGGCAGTATAAAGGAATCGTATTGGTTATATTTTGAAAAGAGTA
Source organism: Flavobacteriales bacterium (assembly GCA_026993705.1). GTDB lineage: Bacteria > Bacteroidota > Bacteroidia > Flavobacteriales_D > Parvicellaceae > S010-51. The sequence continues at coordinate 2,261 of JALWSJ010000345.1, read as the reverse complement.
TCCCTTTTAATTTATTCATACCCGGAAGTAGGTGTATAAATCTTTGCATATACCTTTTCATCTCAACCACACTGTGCCATGTTTCAAAAGCAAACATGCTTCTCCAGAAAAGCCACATGTTGGTTTCAAAAAATGAAGGATCAAAAAATTCTTCCACGGTAGTGGCAGCTAAAGACTCCTCTGTTGCCAATGAAAGTTTTACCAGTTGTTTTATATGATTCGGTTCCAAGCCTAAAGTTGACGTATCTGCTCTCTTGCCCCTGTTATATAAAACTCTACATTTTGATTCGTTTGGATCCCATAAATTTATCTCATAAAATTCGTCTAAAACACTACGGTTAGGGTCTTTTAAAGAAGGAATATCTCCAAACATGTCCCAAGTACATTCGTAATGAGCCTCCATTTCTCTTCCACCACGAATAACGTAGCCTTCTTCCGCATTTCCAGCACCATCCAAGGCTCCGCCGTTAACATTCCTTCTTTCAAATATGGTAATGTTTTTGCCTTCCATATGGCCATCACGTATTAAATAAAAAGCGGTCGCGAGTCCGGCGATTCCGGATCCGATTATGTAAGCCTTCTTCTTTTCAATTGATTCAGGTTTTTTAGGGCTAATCCTTTGATAGTTTCCCATAATCTTCACTCCTTTCAAATTTATTAATTCATGCTTAGTATATGCAAAAAATCTACCCTTGTAAATTATCAATCTCGTTCAAATGTGCAAAGTTGCAACAAATCAATAAAATTGTGCAGTGAATTTCCGAGCCAAAATGAGCAAACTCTTGAGCTTATGCTAAATTATGTTAAATTGAGGCAAAAAGGAAAAAATGTGTTAAAATTAAAAACACAATTCATTGGGATTAAAAATAATAGCAAAATGATTTACTATACACCGAAACTTACAAAAATCAAATCTACATTCGACTAATTGTGAAAAAATGTTAGTTAGCTTGGAAAATCAAACAAAGAAACCTTTGGCAGCCTTTACGTATCTTTTGATCAAACAAAATTTGCTTTCTCTTATAATAAAATCAATTTAATTAAAGACACTAAACAGTGCGCTTACCTAACCAAGCACTTTTTTAATTATCTGTTGAATGATTTTAAAGATTGTTTATATAATAGGAATTTTTACCCGATAACGGATACGTGAAATACGTAGGTAAATTCTTTTAAAAGTTGTTGCAAATGCTTTATTGATACTTGATTTATTAATTTTCAATAATTTTTCGACACGACAAACTCGATTTTTCTAATCAAACTCTAAT
>JALWSJ010000345.1:0-983 GCA_026993705.1 Flavobacteriales bacterium | reverse complement strand
GTGCAAAGTTGCAACAAATCAATAAAATTGTGTAGTGAATTTTCGGGTCAAAACAGCCAAACCTTGATCTTGTGATAAATTTCATTAAATAGATTGGTTTACTACCATACATCGAAACTTACAAAAATCAAACAAAGAAACCTTTGGTAAACTTTACGTATCTTTTGATCAAACAAAATTTGCTTTCTCCTATAAAAAATCAATAAACTCGATTTTTCTAATCAAACTCTAATAATTCTCTAAAGACTATTTAATGTTAACATGTAAAAATGTATATACATTAAAAATCACTAAGGAGGTGTTTTTTATGAAAAAGAAAACAATAGCAACTATCTCCATTATCTTAACTCTTTCAACAATTGTGGGTTTTGCAGTCGGGCCAATGGTAAATACACAAGCTCCGCAATTGCCTGCAACAAGACCGGTAGGCCCTTTAGCTCAAGCTTTACAAGACTATCGAAACGTGTTTGAAAACGGTAAGGATGTTGTAATAACAGGAACCATTACAAACATAGTGTACGGCAACGGAAGAATGCCAGTCGAACTTACGGTAAAGACAGATGAGTCAAATCCTCAAACCGTAACAGTGATGTTGGGCCCAATATGGATGTTTAACGCAACCGAACTTGTATTAAACACACCTGTTAAGATTCAAGGAAAAAAATTAAACGATAAAATGATAGCATACCAGGTAACTTTCAACAAAGACCAGTTGGTACAACTTAGAAACAACGAGGGTTTACCTGTATGGGCAGGTGCTATGGGCAATGCAAGAAGATTTGACAAAAGAGATCTCGAACAACTTAAAGACAGAATCAAACAACGTGTGCAACAGTATTTACAAAGTCATCAAGAGCAAAGGCCAAATATTCCAAGGCCTCCGGTTCAAAGTAAATAATTATCAATCGCCAAAAGCTTGCGACCAATAACTAAAAAAGCCGGGATTTCCCGGCTTTTAATTATTTTCAACAAACTTTATTTTG
>JALWSJ010000344.1 GCA_026993705.1 Flavobacteriales bacterium | reverse complement strand
ATTGGCGGGTAGAAAGTGAATTGTCTTTGCACTACCGATTGTAATGGAAATCTTTGTGAAGAAAATAATACTACTTAAACATTGAAAAAAGCCTTATAAAGCGTTTTTATTTCCCTTATCCTTCTTCATAAAATATTTCCATAGCTAAGGCTATGCAAAGATTTTATTCATCGTCTAAGAAAACTAAAACTCACTTTCTTTCGCCTCTTTTCAATATTCAAATAGTATAAAAAAAACTCTTTAGTACAAGAGCGACGTGAGAAGCTCCTTGTACTAAAGTTTTAGTTTTTTATTTTTTTTCTTTGCAAAATTGGAATGTAAAGCGGATTAAAATGCCCTAAATAAACAGATTTTTCATATTTACTTTTTCAGTAATAATTTTCGGTAAATCTTCAATAGAAACACGTTCTTGCTTCATCGAATCTCGCTCTCTAATTGTAACCGTGTTATCTTCTAAAGACTGGTGGTCAACCGTGATGCAGTAAGGCGTTCCGATAGCATCTTGACGTCTATAACGTTTGCCTATCGTGTCTTTTTCTTCGTACATACAATTGTGGTCGAATTGTAGTGCTTTTAATATCTCTCTTGCTTTTTCTGGTAAACCGTCTTTTTTTACCAGAGGTAAAATAGCAGCTTTAATCGGAGCTAAAGGAGCAGGAATAGCTAGAACAACTCTTGAACTTCCGTCTTCCAATTGTTCGTCTTTGTAGGATGCAGAAAGTACCGCCAAAAACATTCGGTCAACCCCAATTGAGGTTTCCAAGACGTAAGGGACATAGCTTTCTTTTGTTTCGGGGTCGAAATAACGTAGTTTTTTACCTGAATATTCTTCGTGTTGTTTTAAATCAAAATCAGTACGTGAATGAATTCCTTCCAATTCCTTAAATCCAAACGGGAAGTTAAACTCTATATCAGTCGCCGCATCGGCATAATGAGCCAATTTAACATGATCGTGGAATCGGTAGTTTTCTTCACCTAAACCTAAAGCTTTGTGCCATTTTATTCGGGTTTCCTTCCAGTATTCAAACCATTTCATTTGCGTACCCGGTTGAATAAAGAATTGCATTTCCATCTGCTCAAATTCCCGCATACGGAAAATAAATTGACGAGCAATGATTTCGTTTCTAAAAGCCTTTCCGATTTGAGCGATACCAAAAGGTAATTTCATTCGCCCAGTTTTTTGTACATTTAGGTAATTAACAAATATACCTTGTGCTGTTTCTGGGCGAAGATAGATGGTAGAGGCATCTCCTGCAACTGCACCTAATTCTGTTCCAAACATCAGGTTAAATTGTTTAACTTCTGTCCAGTTTTTAGAGCCGCTTACCGGACAAACAATACCTAAGTCAATGATTAATTGCTGTAAGTCATCTAATTTGTCGTTGTTTAACGCATCTCCCATTCGTTGGTTAATCGACTCGATTTCTTTGGTTCTTCGGAGTACGTTAGGATTGGTGTTTCTAAATTCCTCTTCATTGAAAGCGTCGCCAAAACGTTTCTTAGCTTTGGTAATATCTTTATTAATTTTTGCTTCAATTTTAGCAATATGGTCTTCAATCAAAACGTCAGCACGATAGCGTTTTTTTGAATCTTTATTGTCAATCATAGGGTCGTTAAACGCGTCTACGTGTCCAGAAGCTTTCCATGTGGTTGGGTGCATAAAGATTGCTGCGTCTAGTCCAACGATGTTCTCGTGTAGTTGAACCATGCTCATCCACCAATATTTTTTGATGTTATTTTTTAATTCTACACCGTTTTGTGCATAATCATAAGTTGCACTTAGGCCGTCATATATTTCACTGTTTGGAAATACAAAACCAAATTCTTTTGCGTGAGAAATTACTTTTTTGAAAAGTTCGTCTTTTGTTGCCATTCTTTCTTAAATCTTTTTTGAATAAAGGCACAAAGATAACAGTATAATTGAGAGTATAAAACCTCTAAAAAAAATAAAGAGCTTATTTCTCTTTGTTTGTTTTAAAGGCGATTTTAGAAGTAGAAAGATAAAAGAAGAACATATATAAAGCCATTAAAAGATGACTAATATCGTGATAGTTTAACCAATGATGGATGCTGATTTTGTTGTTGTAAATATATCCCGGTAGTGCGGCGTATATAATGGTTAGTACGATATAAAGATGAGCTTTTTTTTGTGTCTTTATATAGATAAACAATTGCAAAGGGAGTGTAAACAAAACTAACGAAACCGTAGAGTTTAATTGTGGAAAAATGAAGTTTTGGGTTACAATCATTAAGGTTACAAAGGTAATGAATTGTATCGAGACAAAAAGTTTTAAGCTTTTTATCCATTTTTCGGAAAGCAGTAACTCAACGTCTTTCAGTGTACCTAGTTCCACAAGTAAAAAACCAATAGAACTTAATATCCATCCAATTGTTTTCCATCCAAAAGATAGGTAAGCTTGTAGTCCATGACCTAGCCAAGCTGCACTGGTCATACCTACGAAAAAGAACAGAAAAAAATATCTGTAATACGAAAAACTGTTTGATTTTTCGCCCTTATAAAAAGTGAATTGCAAATATGCAAACAAACAAACTAAAGCTGTTAGTTGATCGGTAAGAGTCGTAATTGGCTCTCTCCATTCAAATTCACCCCACAATAAGGAGGGATTAAGAATAGAGTTTTCGTCAATTATAAATTCAATCATGCTACAAAGGTAAAATTTTGTTTGTATATGAAGTGCTTACAATAACGAATCCTGATTTACACCATTGAAACATGTCTTATAAGGTATTTTATTTTCCTTATACTTCTTCATTTTTTTCCATAGCTAGCTAGGGCTATGGAAAAAAATTTTCATCATCTAAAGAAACTAAAACTCACTTTCTATGCACTTATTTCATTCCACGTTAGGGATAGAACGGCGTGTTTGAACTCCTTTTGGTTTGTTGCATATATGCAAACCAAAAGAGTGAGTAGTGAAAGCCCGACCCTTATTTGCAAAACAAACATATCGCTACCGCGAAACGTTTGTTTTGCAAATAAGGGGAACGCCCTAAATATTACCTTTTACTACGCGTAAATTATGGGTGTATTTATTCAACTCTCTATTAAATATGCCTTGATGGTCGATTGGGTCTATGCGAACTTTGCCTGATGCGTGAATGATTGTGCCGTCTCCCAATAAAATCCCTACGTGTGTGATTCTACCTTCTTCATTATCAAAAAAAGCTAAATCTCCGGCTTCTGCTGAAGATACAAAGGGAATAACTTCTCCTAGTTTTGCTTGCTGATAAGCATCTCGGGGTAATTGTATTCCGCACATTTTATACACAATTTGTGTAAACCCCGAACAGTCGATTCCAAATATCGTTTTTCCACCCCAAAGATAGGGTGTATTGAGAAAACTTCGTGCATATTTTACCACGTCTTCCTTGTTTAAGGTTGCTAACTCCCCCTGAAAAGTAAAGTCTGTTGTACTTATTTTTATTTTCCCTTTATAGAAATGAGGTAGGCTTGCTCCCTGAGGTAAAATTTGTTTTCCTAAATGACTTTCTATTGTCGGAAATCCTAATCCAAAAACTTGCTCTTGTGAATTAATGATGGCTTGGTACTCTTCTTCGGTTATAGATTGGTATTGCTTTCGGCAAATCCACGCTTCGTAATTGTCGTATGCTATTTTAATTTTTACCCATTTATCTTGGAATTCTGTAATTTCAAAACAATCGCCAAACAGTAATTGTGTAACCATTTCAGCTCTATCGTTCGGGCTTTCTCTGCAAGGAACGACCGTCAAATTGCAAATTCCAAAATCCATATTGACTTATTTTCGTTTGATTACTTTTTTTACAGCTTCTACAATGTTTACTGTATCTAAGCCGTATTTTGTCATCAGTTCGTCTGGTGTTCCGCTTTCTCCAAAAGCATCGTTAACCGCTACAAACTCCATCGGTGTTGGTAATTCTGTTGCTAATACTCTAGCAATACTCTCTCCTAATCCCCCAGCTTTTTGGTGTTCTTCGGCAGTAACTACAGCTCCTGTTTTCTTTGCTGACGCAAGTACAGCTTGTTTATCTAAAGGTTTAATCGTGTGAATATTAATCACCTCTACACTTACACCTTCCTTGTCTAATTCTTTTGCTACCTCTAAGGCTTTCCATACCAAATGACCTGTTGCAAAAATTGTTACATCTTTTCCATCGGTCAAAGGCAAAGCTTTACCAATTTCAAAAGGCATATCTTCAGGTATAAAGATTGGCACTTTGGGTCTTCCAAAACGCAAATAAACAGGCCCTTCGTAGTCTGCTATTGCTAATGTAGCCGCTTTAGTTTGATTATAATCACAAGGATTTATGACTACCATACCGGGTAGCATTTTCATCATTCCTATATCCTCTAAGGTTTGGTGTGTTGCTCCATCTTCTCCCAAAGTAAGCCCAGCATGCGAAGCACATATTTTCACGTTTTTATCCGAATAAGCTATTGACTGACGAATTTGGTCATAAACTCTAGCTGTAGAAAACTCTGCAAATGTTCCCGTAAAAGGAATTTTACCTCCAATGGTCATTCCTGCGGCAATACACATCATATTTGCTTCTGCAATACCTATTTGAAAAAAACGTTCTGGATTTTCATCTTTAAATTGATTCATCTTTAGAGAGCCCGTTAAGTCAGCACATAGAGCTACAACGTTTTTGTTTTTTCGCCCTAATTCTGTTAGTCCATCTCCAAATCCGGAACGTGTATCTTTTTTGCCTAATACAGGATATTCTTTCATAGCTTTTGTAATTTTATAGCGATATATTTTCTGTTAAATTTGACGATATTTTTACTTCTTTTTCTATCGTATGAGCTGTACTAAACGAACGCCCAGAACGAAAAACCAATTTATATTTACCTGGCAGAAGGTTAAAAGAGTAATTCCCAGCTTTTTCTCCCACATTACATACCCACGTTTGGTTTCCGTTTTTCAATTCAAAAATAGCACAAGGACCACTCCCCTTACTTAGGTCAAGTCTGCCCGACTTAGGAATGGTAATATCTGTTTGTCTGCTTTGTTCAATTTTTACCTCTTTTATTAATAACCGTGGTAACGTCAATATTTCTAAATCATATGTTCCAACAATATACTTGTCTGTATGATTAGCTTGTTGAACATTTAGCGTTTGCATCTCTCCCGCTTTACGAACCACACAACTAATGTTGGTGTATTTACTATTATCCCCTTGCACTTTTACTTGCAATGCTCCTTGCGGTGTACTTAACTCTATAATATTATGAACGCCAGCTTTTAGCTTAATGTTTTCTTTTATTTGCGGAGGTGTTGTGTGCACTACCATTTTATATGTATACAACGGATTGAGTGCAATTGTATCGGGAACTTGTTTTCGGTTAATTGTGTGCATATAATTTTTTATCAATTTACCGTTTTTTTTATTGTAAAAGGACAAGGTTACATCTGTTTCTTTCGGTTGCTTATGCACATCTAAAAGATTAACCTGCACGGTTGTATTGTTTAGGGCTTGGCTGATGACAAAATTCAACACACTTTTAAATGAATCTTCGGTTTCAGCACTTAAAAACTCTCCTATACATTCAAATTGACTTAAATAACTAGTGTCAAGTCCAAGTCCGATGATAAATGGTTTTAATTTAATGTTTTTTTCACGCAATGCACGAGCGACCGCACAGGGGTCTTCATCACACGCTTCTATTCCATCAGAAATAAGAATGATAACATTTCTACAGTTATCACATTCAGGAAAATCGGCAGCAGCATATTCTAACGAACGAGCGATGGGAGTTGTACCCTTAGGTTGTAAACCCCTAATTTTATTTTTAATTCGATTGATATTTTCAATACCACCCGCAATAGGCACTTCTAGTTTCGTGTCCGAACAATCTTGATGACCAGGCACAATTCGGGTTTGATGCCCGTACATTCGCAATCCCAATTCAATATTTTCCAACCCTTTTAAGCTGTCTAAAGTTTGGGACATTAACTGTTTCGCTACAGCAATCTTACTACTTTTTTCCCATTGAGCATTCATACTGTTTGAGCCATCAAAAATAAACAGTATTCTTGTTTTGATTGCTTCTTGAGAGAACAGAACTTGTGCATTAGCAATACTAAATGCTAATAGTACAAGTATAAAAAAAGACTTCGTCATATCAATTATTTTCTCTCAAGTATTCAATAATGATTCCAAAAACTCAATAGCTATTAATAGTCGCCCAATGTTTCGGGGTTTTGAGCCAAAGCCAACGCTAATTGCTCGTCGTTAGGAGGAGAACCGTGCCACTTGTGTGTTCCCATCATAAAATCAACACCATTCCCCATTATTGTTTTCATAATAATAACAATTGGTTTACCCTTACCGGTTAACGACTTAGCCTTTTCAAGCGTCTCGATAACTTCTTTTACATCATTGCCGTTCATATGGAGAACCTCCCAACCAAAGGCTTTCCATTTTACCGTTAAATCACCAAGCGGAAGCACGTCGTCAATATCTCCGTCAATTTGTTTATGATTGTAATCAACTGTTGCAATAATATTATCTACATTTTTACCGGCAGCATACATTGCAGCCTCCCAAATTTGTCCCTCTTGCAACTCCCCATCTCCATGAAGCGTATAAACCAAACGGTCATCACCATTCATTTTTTTCGTCAAAGCTGCTCCAATCCCCACAGACAATCCTTGACCAAGTGAACCACTTGCAATGCGTACACCAGGTACCCCCTCATGTGTTGTTGGATGACCTTGCAAACGAGTGTTTAATCTCCTAAAAGTTGCTAACTCTTTCACTGGGAAATAGCCTGAACGAGCCAAAACACTATAAAAAACAGGCGAAATATGCCCGTTAGACAGAAAAAACAAATCTTCTCCCACTCCATCCATAGAAAAAGGCGAAGGATTATGCTTCATTATTTTATGGTATAACACAACCAAAAACTCAACACAACCCAAAGAACCACCGGGATGACCGGACTGAACATCGTGAACCATTCTAACAATATCCCTTCTAGTTTGCGTACAAATTTTCTCTAAATTTTCAACTTCGTGCATCTTTTTGTATTTAAAAATCGTCTATGCCACAAATGTAAACTATTTTTAGAACAACACCATTGAAACAGTGAAAAAAGCTAACGGAGATAATTAGGGCATTCCCCTCATTTACAAAAACAACATATCGCTCTTGCGAAACATTGTTTTTGTAAATGAGGGCGGGCTATCACTACTCGCTTTTTTTTGCTTGCATACCAATTAAATATATAGATTAGTCATAGGAAATTAATTTTAGTGAGTTTAATCGATGAAGAAAATTATTGCATAGTACCAACTATGGAATAATTTTATGAAGAAGAGTAAGCTCACTAAAATTAATTTAGTAGATTACATCTATATACTTAATTGGTATAAAGCAAGCAAAAAAGAGCTCAAACACGCCGTTCTATCCCTAATGCAAAAGTGAAAAACTCAATATTATAATTTCTCAAAACAATTATTTACAAGAAAATAGTATATTAGCGGTTTGAAAAAACATGAACAAGATGATAAAACAATTTTTTATAGGCGTATTTGTCTTTCTAAGTACAGCAGGAGCAATGGCTCAAGAGCAAAAAATAGACAAACGATTAGAACAAAAATACTCAGTTACAGAGTTGAAGAAAATTCAAAAAGAAAATCCTCAACAATTGGAATATTTGAATTTCGTGGTTGATAAAGGATTTACGGTAATGCCTTATCCAAAATCAAAAGGGACTCCTAAAGAAATATTGGGAGAGGTAACCATTAAAGACCTAAAAAAAATCAACATTTACGAGTTAGGTTTAGACGTTTTAAAAGACAATTGGCAATATTACAAGATTAAGGGAACAGATGAACTTTTGGTTATCTATTCAGAAGACTATATTAAAGAATACCTACTAAAAAAATAAGACAGAAGCGATGAAGAAAATTATATTAACAGGTATTATGGGGGTTGTTGGTTTGTTGTCATTCGGACAATCAACAACCATAGCAGACAACGACACGCTTTGTGATTGTTCAAATTCCAGCAGTATATTTAACGCAGGAACACCTAACTTTACAGATGCACAAGGGTCATCTAATTACGCACCGAACAGCAACGATACAATAACATTTTGTCCGGATGCAGGTGCATCAAAAATATCCGTTGCTTTTGCAACAAATATTGGATATACCTGGGATATAGATGCATCTGATACGCTCTATGTTTATGATGGTCCGAATACTTCATCACCATTAATTGGAGCATACAATTCAGCTACCAATCCAAACGGTTTTAATGCACAAGCCTCTTGGAGCAATCCTAGTGGCTGTTTAACTTTTGTGTTCATCAGCGACGGAGCAAATGAAGGTACAGGATGGAATGCCAAAATAGGATGTGCAAACCCACCTCAACCTTATATTATACATATGACTGGATATATAAACGGTCAAGCAAATGGAGCAGGAGACAATCTTAGTGACTTAACGCCTGCTGACACCGGTTACGTAGATATTTGTTTAGGAGATTCTGTAATGTTTGTTGCTTCTCCTGAATTTCCATATGACCCTACAGTAACAGGAACAGGTGGATATGACCAAATAAATACACATGCCATTTTTTGGGAAACTTCTAGCGGAGACACCTCTAGCAATGACACTATGTGGTTTAAACCACTTGGACAAGCAGGATATTTGATTACTTTGACAGTAAAAGATACTTTTCCTCAAACTCAATCTATACAAAGTATTGTAAGAGTTTCAACAACTCCAAGCTTTGCAACATGTCATGCTTTAAACGATACAATTTGTGATGGACAGGCAACAGAATTGATTGGAGGTATTATCCCAGGTGACACTGTTGGTGTTGACCCCACAACAGGAGCTGTAGAATTAGGAGGAACTTTTGCAACTCTTACCTACCTCCCAGATGGTTCTGGACAAAACTACACAACAGATATTGCTATTTCAGGATTTCCTACTGGGTTAACTATCCAAAATGCAACTGATATTCAAAAAATATGCTTAAGTATGGAACATTCTTACTTAGGTGATTTAGAAATGAAACTAACTTGTCCGAATGGGCAAAGCGTAGATATTTTTAACGCCTATATCGGAAATGGTTTGTTTCCGGGTGGATTCGGTGGTGGAAGCACATATATCGGTGGTGCTTACGACGGTAACACAGGAAATGTCGGAGTGTGTGAAGAATATTGTTTTTCTGAACTTCCTGCAGCTTCACCTAGTTGGGCGGTATTAGCGGCTAGTTCCGGTATTCCTACCGTGCCAGCTTCAGGGCCATCAACCGGTTCTATGATTACTCCGGGAATGTATAATCCTGAAGAATCATTTTTACCGGCTTTACAAAACTGCCCGATAAATGGAAACTGGACTATCACAGTACGAGATAATCAAGGTATCGATGATGGTTTTATTTGTGAATGGGGTATTTTCTTTGATGCTACCTTAAATCCTAATAATGAAACCTACACCCCTGTTATTGTTGATGAATTTTGGTCACCGGATCCTACTATTTTGGCAGGAACAAACGATACAGCTGTAATAGTAGTACCGCCTCTTGGTACAACCGGATACGTATTTAATGTGACTGATAACTTTGGTTGCCATTATGACACTACGATAAATGTAACGGTAATACCAGGTCCTTCTATCAGTGCTCCGACAAGTGGTTGTATGGGGAGTGATGTTCAATTTACCAACACCTATGCTCCTGATGGTGGACAATGGTCGTATTCTGGTCCTGGTAATTTGAATTTTTCACCTAACACTACTTTTATTAACCCAGCTGTATCAGTGGACGTTCCGGGAACTTATACGCTATATTTTAATGATGTTCAATGTAATGATACGGTTTCTCAACAAATTACCTTTATTCCATTGCCTTCAATAAATATCCCTATATCTTCAGATACAATTTGTAGAGGAGACTCCTTAGTCGTTGTTGCTCAATCTAGCGACCCTAATAATGTGATTTGGAATACAACCCCTCCACAATTAGGCACTACTGCTGTATTGAGTAAAGACAGTACTTATACTGCTGTTGTCACCAACCAATGTGGAACTGATTCGGATGATTTTCAATTGTCTATTATAGACTGTAAAATACCAAATGTAATTACGCCTAACGGAGATGGAAATAATGATTTCTTCTTTACTAACATTGCCGAAAATTACAAGGATACTCATTTTACGGTATTTAACCGATGGGGAAGAAAGGTATATGAAAAAGAAAGCTATGACAACACTTGGAACGGAAAAAATAAGGGGGGAAAAGATTTAGCTGAAGGAACTTATTTTTATATCTTAACTTATAGTGGTGGGGATAAAATTGAAAAAGGCTTTATAACTATAATGAGAAAATAAGACCTTTCCCTATTTTCTTACACAACTAAAAAAGCACCTTAGGGTGCTTTTTTAGTTGGTAATCGTTTCTAAAAACTGTACTTTTGCTTTCCTAACAAAAAATACAGTCTTTGTTTTTTTCTAAATTATACTATTTGAATATATATTTAGAAAAAAGAGATTACAAATAAAATTCAAGTATGGCTTTAAAATGTGGAATAGTAGGATTACCAAACGTAGGTAAATCAACATTGTTTAATTGTTTGTCAAATGCGGTTGCTCAGAGTGCTAACTTTCCGTTTTGTACGATAGAACCAAATGTAGGAACAATTACCGTTCCCGATGAAAGAATTAATGAATTGGAACGTTTAGCAAATCCTGAACGGGTATTACCCACGACTATTGAAATTGTAGATATTGCAGGATTGGTAAAAGGAGCACACAAAGGCGAAGGATTGGGAAATCAATTTTTGGCAAATATAAGAGAGGTTGATGCTATTATCCATGTAGTTAGGTGTTTTGATGATGATAATGTTATCCATGTAGATGGTAGCGTTAATCCTGTAAGAGATAAAGAGGTTATAGATATAGAGCTACAACTAAAAGACTTGGAAACCGTAGAAAAAAGATTGAACGGAATTTCAAGAAAAATAAAAACAGGAGATAAAGAAGCATTGAAACAACATGCTGTTTATGAGTTGTTAAAAGAAACATTAGAAGCCGGTAAATCAGCACGCTCTTTAGATTTTGATGAAGATAAACAACTAATCGTTGATGAACTACAATTGATTACCGCAAAGCCAGTTATGTATGTTTGTAATGTGGATGAAGCCTCTGTAAAAGGTGGCAACAAATATGTTGACGCACTTAAAGAATCTGTAAAAGACGAAGGAGCTGAAGTGCTTGTATTGGGGGCTGCAATCGAAGCAGATATCAACGAATTGGAAACCTATGAAGAGCGTCAAATGTTCTTAGAAGACCTTGGGTTAGATGAACCGGGAGTGAGTAAGTTGATTAAATCTGCTTACAAATTATTAAATCTATACACCTACTTTACCGTTGGCGTAAAAGAAGTGAGAGCGTGGACAATTACCAAAGGAATGACCGCACCACAAGCGGCAGGTGTAATTCACTCGGATTTTGAAAAGGGTTTTATTCGTGCTGAAGTAATCAAGTATGAGGATTTTGTAAACTATGGTTCGGAAGCTAAAGTAAAAGAAGCAGGAAAACTACAAGTAAACGGGAAAGATTACATGGTTGAAGATGGAGATATCATGCACTTTAGATTTAATGTTTAATTAACACCTTAAATCCGCAAGTGAACTTCTATTACAAAGCCAAACTCCGCATCATTATTGACAATGCTCGTTTTTCGATACTCACCGTAGCTATGACAACGCTTGCGTGTCTCAAAACTGTGCTTGACCAATAATAATACGCATTTTGACTTTTCATAACGAAATCACTTGAGGATTTAAGGTAATAAACGAAATATTTACACGTTGATATAATAATGCGAGAGTTAGAACGTTGAGTAACCGATGAAGTTTTATTTAGCAATTATTGGTTTATTATATGCTTTCTTTTCGTTCTCTCAAATCGGAGGTGAAAGCACCTTTCAATTTTTAAATTTCAAAAGTTCGGCAAGAGTTGAAGGTGCCGGTGGTTATTTAATAACCATCAAAGATGCTGATCCAACATTGGGGATTGAGAACCCGGCATTACTTAACAGAAAGATGCACGGCTATCTTTCGATGGACTATACAAATCAATTTGCGGGTGCAGGATACGGTTTTGCTTCTTATACAAAACACGTAACCAAAGTGGGAACATTTAACGGGAGTTTGCTTTTTGCGAACTATGGTAAATTTACCTACACCGATGTAGAAGGCAAAAAAGGCGGAACATTTACAGCTAGTGATTTTGATTTAAGAGTATCAATGGGACGACCTATAAATGAGAGATTCTCTGTTGGTGGTAATATAAATGTATTAGCTAGTTTCTATGAGACTTATAATTCCTTCGGCATTAGTTCGACTCTAGGGGGACATTATGAGAACAAAGAAAAGAAATTATACGCCGGGTTAGTAGTCAAAAACATTGGTATCCAATTAAAATCATACACTAAAAAAAACAGGGAAAAACTTCCATTTAATGCTGTGATTTCGGTTTCTAAAAGATTAGCTCACGCTCCTTTTCGGTTTACCGTAACTTATCACAATCTGCAACGCTTTAATTTATTGTATTTTGATAACAATGCTCCTGCGAAAAAAGACCCATTAACCGGAGAATTAATTATTTCGAAACCACCCTCGTTTACCAAAAAATTAGCACAACACTTTATTGTAGGAGGTGAAGTATTGTTTACAGAAAATTTTAACATACAATTTGGCTATAATCACTTTATACATACAATGAACAGAACTGTAGCTAAAGCCGGAGCAACCGGTTTTTCTTGGGGTATAGGATTTAAAGTAAAACGTTTTCATATAGCCTATGGGATGGGGAAAAGACATATCGGCGGAGCAAATAATCACGTTACCATTTCTACAAGTATTGGAAAACCAATAGAGAAAGAAGATACTTTTTACCGGCAGTTTAAATAGTAGTTTTTCCTTATGTTTCTTTAAAACAATTTTCCATAGCCGGGGCTATGCAAAGAAAATATTCATTGTATAAGAATACTAAATTCCATTTCTTCGCTCTTATCTTCGCTCTTACCTCAACTGCGTTAGGGATAGAACGGTATGTTTGAGCTCTTTTTTGTTTGCTTGCTGTTTGCAAGCAAAAAAAGCGAGTAGTGATAGCCCGACCATTACGCCGTTAAAAAGTGGTGTAGTGCAACGAAACTACTTTTTAATGCCGTAATGG
>JALWSJ010000343.1 GCA_026993705.1 Flavobacteriales bacterium | reverse complement strand
GGCTATCACTACTCACTCTTTTTGCCCGCCCGCTTTTGCGGGCAAAAAGAGTGAGTAGTGATAGCCCGACCCTCCTTTACAAAAACATCGTTTCGCCTGATCGAAATGTTATTTTTGTAAAGGAGGGAAACGCCCAAATATTTATGCTAAACAAGGTTCACATATGAGTTCTTTGTAATTTTCGTAAAAAATATTGTACTCTTTCTCGCTTAGAAAGGTAGAAACGGCTTGGACTTCTCTATTAAGTACTTTCCATTTTTGAGGTTTATCGACTATGATTTGTGCATAATTTTGCATTGAATCTAGGAATAAATTATCCAATAGCCGGCGTTTAATTAATTGTTGTCTGTTGTCGTTTGGATTTATTCTTTTTATTCGGTTCCCAAGCTCTGTCAAATCTCTTAACTTTGTCGGAAAATCGGCTTGTAATCCATATTTTACTTCCTCGATTTGTTGCTCTTTCAGGTCGTAGAACACTCCTCCATTGATAATTTCCGTACGTCCCAATGCTACGTTATATAAACGTGCATCTCCGGTTATGTTTTCTTTGGCTTCGGGCAAACCGTAAATGTGCAAAGTAAGTACGTTATTTTCGGTGAAATTTCCCATCTGATGAATCAAATCGTGCCCGACACCTACCACTTGCCCATAGGTAAAATTTGTACGCGACAAGGTGGTAATTGTGTTATTTTCTTTTCTGAAAATTGCATGTTCGTTTTCTCCAAAGATTTGAACGGCTCCCCAAGTTGCATATCCATGGTCGTGTATACCGGATATATCGCCTTTTACCCATGACATTACCATAATTTCAAAATTCGAAGATTTGTGTACTAACTTTCTGCCGTAACTATCCTTTACCGAGTGATTAAAGTCCGCCCATGGTAACAAATCCTCCGATTGTACCTGAGCTTCGTTAACGATTTTAACGACTTCTGCCGGTAAAAAGGCTTCTTTTTTAGATAGCTTTTCGATGATTTGTTTAACCGAAGCGGGCAATGTATGGTTATTCATTTTGTGCTTTTTTTTTGCAAAGATAGTTTACTCATTCCGGTAAAAAGGTAACCAAAATCACTTTTTTATTTTTTCGTTACTTTATTGGATTGACTTATAAAAACGCTCCATCTTTAAGCTACCTTTGTTCTTTACTTTTATATGGTTTTCCAAAGGTAATCGACTTCGTTCGCCCGTATGTGAATTGACCCAATAGGTAATCGGCTCTTTTGTTTCGGTTGCTGAAAATCCTATTTTACGAAAAGCATCACCTCTGCCCCAATCCAAATCTATATACGTCATTATGTGATTCGGGGACATTTCCCGTTCATAATGTTTTATTATTTTATCCAAACCGCCAACTACAGTTACGTTATTCTTGGTACAATAGCGTATCAACTCACTCGAACGACCTACATCTAAATTTCGCTGTGCACTGAATGTTGCCACCGACAATAGTTCTTCGCCCGAAAATAATCCGTATTTATGTTTTGATTTTGTTGTTCCGTAAATATGATAACTGTTCAAAAATTTATCTGCTTGATCTTTGTCTATTCTTCTAACTTGTGTTTTACGAGCAAAAATTCGTTTGTTTTTTCCTAGCATTGAATTTATTTTACTCAATACTACCGAGGATTTTCTTACCCACCAATCTTCATATACGCAAAAAACATCATCATTTTCACTTTCTTTATCATAGTTTTCAAAAGGAATAAAACGTACGGTTTCTGTTGGAAACTGTTGACCGGGAAAATATTTTCCCATCGCTCGAAAAAATTGATATTCGGAATTACTTTTCAATGGTTCTGAAGGTTAGGTTTATTCTCGGTTCTACTATCTTTTTGGTTTTGGGTACTTCGTGTTCCCAAAAATGCTGCGTTTCTCCTTTTGCAATAAACATACTTCCGTGAGTGAGGTTCAATTGAAAGACCTCCGAATAAAACTTGTGTCGCATTTTAAACTTTCGAGTTCCGCCAAAACTTACTGAAGCTATCAATGGATTTATTCCCAATTCTTTCTCGTCATCCGAGTGCCACGAAATAGAATCATTTCCGTTGCGATATAAATTTAACAACGCGCTATTAAAGGTGGTCTTGCACTTTTTTTCAACCTTACTTTTAATGTCTAAAAGTGTTTCTGTCCACGGTTCAGTTTCCAATGAAATACCCGAAAATGAATAATCCGTTTGTTGTTCTCCATACCACGCCATTAATCTGGGGCAAGGTATTTCCTTACCGTACATTTTTATTTTTTCTTGTTGCCAATTCGTTTCTCTCATCAATGTATTGAAAAAAGAAGAACTCTCCTCCGTATCGAAAAAATGCGAAATATAAATATACTCTCCATCTCTCAATCTAACCTCTTGCTCCGGCTCATCAAAAAGCGAAAATTGATTCATCATTATCGGTACTTAAAAATAGTTGTGATAATTTTATATCCTGCCATTATTGTTCCTTTCAGCGTTCCGGAAACTTTAGATTTTCCGATTCGTACTTTATAATCAACGGGAACTTCCACGCACTTCATCTTTAGTTTACAGGCTTTTACTTGCATCTCTACCGTCCAACCGTAGGTTGTATCTTGCATATTAATAGCCAACAAACTATCATATTTTACAGCTCTAAAAGGACCTAAGTCAGTAAATTCCACCTTGTATAATTTTTTAATCAAAAAAGTAGCCAGCCAATTGCCGAAAATCTGTTGTGGAGTCATCGACATTCGTTCTTTTTTACCCAAAGCCCTAGAACCTATCACCAAATCAGCATTTTCTTCTATAATCGGACGTACCACCTCGGGTAATTGTTCCGGATAATCGGAATAATCGGCATCTAAAAAAACAACAATATCGGGTTTTATATTCTTTTCTTTAAGGTATTCCAACCCTTTCAAACAGGCATAACCATATCCTTGACGAGGTTCGTCCACCACTATTGCTCCCGCTTCCAAAGCATTAATTCGTGTTTGGTCATTTGAATTATTATTGGCTACAATAATTTCTTTTACCCATTCTTTAGGTATATCACGAACAACATTTCCTACAGAATTTTCTTCGTTAAAAGCGGGGACAATTACCGAAATATGAGTTTTTTTCATTTTATTTGTTTAGAATGATTGCTTTTATATACTGTGCTTTTCTGTACTCTTCTTCAGTACCTTCTCCCTTTTCAGGTCCTTGCACCAAGGTAATTTCTTCGACTATCTCAAGGCGTTGAGGATTAATCCCTCTTTTATACAAAGCCCTTTCTATATTCAATTTTAAATCTTCAATTCTTACATAAGCCAATTTCTCTTTCGCATACAAAGGACTTTTCCCTGTTTTGCTGGATGAACCTTCTAACGATATTTTCACCACTCCGTTTTTATAGATTTCTGCAACAAGACGGTCAATAAAAGTCGTAAAATCATAATCTCTGGGGTTTATAGCTTCTTCT
>JALWSJ010000342.1 GCA_026993705.1 Flavobacteriales bacterium | reverse complement strand
ACGACAGATTTTATTTACAAGATAAGTAAATTTGAATACAAAGGTTTTTCTTATCCTAAAGATAGAGGCTATTCTTTTGAGCGAAAGTTAAATCAAAATCTTTCTTTTGTTTTTACCGATAAATCCCTTGATGATTATCGTACGGCAGAAACCAAAGGAATAATACCTTCAATGGTGTTGACCCCGACGATTGCTAATGATGGTCGCAGGTTGTTGATTTCGCCACATTCTTTGAGTTTTTTAAGTGCAAAAGACAAAAAGACATTTAATAACATTGATTATCAACAGTTTTATAAAGAGAATCAACCTGAAAACTTACGGTTTTTATCGGCTCTGCGTATGAGTGCTAACTTCCCCTATATTTTACCCTTGGTTTCTATGCCTTCGGCTCCTAATATGGAAATGATAGATGCGGGAGTAAAAGACAATTATGGAATACAAACCGCTTCTCTCTTCCTTGATGAGTTTAAGGATTGGATAAAAGAAAACACTTCGGGCATAGTGTTTATTGAAATAAGAGATACGCCTAAACTTAAAGCAATTGATAAGAATAATAATTACAACAGTTTTTTTAAACGTTTGTTTTTTCCTTTGGGAAACTTAATTGTAAATGTACTCAGGACGGAGGACTACAACAATACGCAATTGTTTGACCAGTTAAAAAATGCTTATCCCGTAAAAATAGATAACTTTGTTTTGTATGTTAATTCGGAAAACAAGAATAATGTCTCTATGAGTTGGCACTTAACGCATTTGGATAAAACGAAGATATTTTCTTCCATTCATTCTAAACACAACCAAAACGAGATAAAAAGCATTAAAGAAATTCTAACAAAACCTTGAAAGCTACCATTATACAATTACTGAACAGTCAATTGGATTTTACGCCAACTAAAGACCAAAAAACAGCTCTTTCTAAGTTGGCTGATTTTCTGATGTCGGGTAATCCCGATTTGGGATTTATTCTAAAAGGTTATGCGGGAACAGGAAAGACTTCTTTGATTGGAGATTTGGTAAAGTCTTTGAAAAAATTGGAAAGAATTGTTGTCTTGTTGGCTCCGACAGGTCGAGCTGCTAAAGTTCTAAGTCGGCATAGTGGTCAACCTGCCTATACCATTCATCGTCAAATTTACTACGGAGCACAGGGCGATGATTTCATTTTTACTAAAGGAAAGAATAACTACCGAAATGCTCTTTTCATCATAGATGAGGCTTCTATGATTAGTCTTGATTTGGGGAGAGGAGCAACAACAAGTTTGTTAGATGATTTGATTTCTTATGTCTATTCGGGACACAATTGTAAAATTATTTTTACAGGAGATACGGCTCAGTTGCCACCAGTTGGAGCAACGCAAAGCCCCGCTTTGGATAAAAATACATTGGAGCGGATTTACCCGTTGGAATTTAGGGAAACCGAACTAAAAGAAGTGGTACGTCAGGAAGAAGATTCAGGTATTTTAATAAACGCTACGGCAATACGAAAAAAAATAACCGAAGGCGACCATTCGCCCATTCAATTGGATGCAAGTTTTAAAGACAGTAGAGCCATAACCGGTTTAGAATTGCAAGACGAATTAGAAAACTGCATCAACCGTTACGGAATTGAAAATGTTGCGGTAATATGTAGAAGTAATAAGAGAGCTAATATCTTTAATCAAGAAATACGAAACAGAGTGCTTTGGTACGAAGAACAAATCAACCCCCACGATTTGTTGATGGTCGTGAAGAACAATTACTTTTGGTTGGACAAGCAATCCAAAGCCGGATTCATAGCCAACGGCGATATTATAGAAATCAAGCAGATATTAAAATACGAAGATTTATACGGTTTTCATTTTGTTGATGCCATAGTTCGCTTTGTCGATAATCCTGTCGAACCCGAATTTACCTGCAAACTAATGTTAGAAACTTTGCAGACCGAAAGTCCTGCACTACCTCGCGAAAAGTTGGTCGAATTGTATTATGAAATCGAAAAAGATTTTCCGCATATATCCAACAAGAGAAAGCGACAGCAAATGATAATGAAAACACCTCACTTTAATGCCTTGCAAGTCAAATTTTCTTATGCTCTCACTTGCCACAAAGCACAAGGCGGACAATGGGACGCCGTATTTATCGACCAAGGTTATCTAACCGAAGAGATGATAAATACCGAGTATTTACGATGGCTTTACACAGCCGTAACCAGAGGTACCGAACAACTTTATTTTCTGAATTTCAGCCCCATATTTCTTAAAAACACCTAACCTTTAGACAGGTATTATACCATTTGAATATTGCAAAGAGGTGAAAGAAAGTGAGTTTTAGTTTTCTTAGACAATGAATAAAATATTTGCATAGCCTTAGCTATGGAAATATTTTATGAAGATGTATAAGGAAAATAAAAATACTTTATCAGGCTCGTTTCAATGTTTAAATGGTATTACTTCCAACTGCGGATAATTAGCCAATTTTTCCTCTACGCGTTCCAGTTTTTGAATAGGAAATTCAACCGTCAAGTAACACTCCATTTCAAATTCTTGTTCCACAATGTTCAAATCCAACACCTTCACCAAGCTCATCATCACATTCATATCCTCGTACTTAAAATGTAATTTTCGCCGTGTCGTAACCTCTTTCGTAATGATTTTCGCATTCTCCAAAGCCGTTTTAGCACCTTCGCGATAAGCTTGAATCAAACCACCAACTCCAAGTTTAACACCACCGAAATACCGCACCACCACAATCAAAACATTGGTAACATCAAACGAATTTAATTGCCCGTAAATAGGTTTTCCCGCCGTGTTCGCAGGCTCGCCGTCATCACTATACCTGTAAAGTTCGCTCTCAGCCCCCAACTTAAAAGCATAGCAATGGTGTCGAGCATCCTTAAACCTGTCTTTCACCTCTTTCAGTTTATTTTTCGCCTCATCCTCATCCGCAATAGGAAAAGCAAACGAATAAAATTTACTCCCTTTCTCTTTAAAATAACTCTCCGATTCACTTTCAATAGTTCTAAATTCTGTTTTCATTTTAAAATAATAATTTGGGCGTTTCCTTTACGGCATAAAAATATTGTTTCGTTTTCACTACACAAAATTTTTACGCCGTAAAGGTCGGGCTATCACTACTCACTCTTTTGGTTTGCATAAATGCAACAAACCAAAAGGAGTTCAAACACGCCGTTCTATCCCTAACGCGAGTGGAATTGGCGGAGAGAAAGTGAATTTTTGTTTTCTTAGACGATGAATAAAAATTTTGCATAGCCCCAGCTATGGAAAATTTTTATGAAGAAGTATAAGGACTCAAAAAACGCTTTATACCGTCAATTTTACTCGCCTTTAGATTTGCATCAGATTGATAAAGGTAAAATTATTCATTAATTTTGTATTCAATTTTCAATAAAAAGAGGGAGGTGAACTTCTTGTCTCGCTATACTGAAATG
>JALWSJ010000341.1 GCA_026993705.1 Flavobacteriales bacterium | reverse complement strand
TTCTTTGTTTTGTTCCATGTGTTCATAAACCAAACCGCTTAAGCCATTAAATCCTTTACGCATATCAACTGATGACAAATAGTAACAGTATGTATGTTCTGTACCTAATCCTAACATAAATCTCTATTTTTTTTGTTTAGGTACAAAAGTCAGTGTATTTTAATCATCTTACAAGACATACTTCACCGTACGCTTACGGATTATCGCTATAAGTGAAAATTATTGTGAAATTTATATTAAAGAACTTCCAGAAGATTACAATGGTTTTATTGAAGAGTATATAAAGATTTCACCTAATATTTTAAGGGATGGTTTTGGTGGAAATATTAATTCGTTTACTAATAGTGTTAAAAATTATAAAATCCTGATATTTAGATAACTTCTGTGCTCTCCCGTGCTCTATCCACTTCCAAAATAGAAAAAGCCGTTCCTTATAAGGGAAACTACTGACATACAAACAAAAGGAATTCCCTCCCCTCAGGAAAAGTTGTTCGCTACACTTTCGCTTGTTCCTTCCTCTCTTTTATTTAGTTGTAGGTTGAGATTAGAAATCAATGCTAATCAAATAACCTTCGTGAGAACGGATATTGATGACAGTGTTATCGTCAAATAATAAATATTGTCCTTTTATACCGATTAATTTTTTTTCAAAGAAAGGCACTTTGTCCAGCTTTATGCTTTTTACTTTTTTCGGGTAATGTAGTACGGGGTAGTTAATGGTTTGAATGGTGTTGTTTTCCGAAATGTAGGGGGTGAACTGTAGAGGTAGGAGCTGAATTAAAGTTTCTTTCTTTTCTTCGAGGTTGGCGGTTGATATTTCTCCTTTGAGCATTCTTTGCCAAGCGGTTTTGTCGGAAATGTGTTGTTTTAGTTCGACTTCTATCAATCCGGCCAATTGGCGGTAAGGTACTTCTGCTAAAATGATGGCTTCTACTGCTCCTTGGTCAATCCAACGGGTGGGAATTTGTGTGTCGCGAGTAACACCAACTTTAATACCGGAGGTTTTTGAAAGATAGACAATATGAGGCTTTAAATGATGTTCGATTTCCCAAGCTTCATCTCGTAGAGCTATTCCTTCGTGAATACGGCTTAGTTCCGGGCGAATGATGCTTGGTGATGCTTGTGGAGAGTTCATAAAGGCTTCGTAACTCATTCCGTTGCCAAAGGTTTTGTTTATTTTTTTTCCACTGACAACACAATGTATAGCGTTTTCAAATCGAATAGAAATGGTTTTGCCTATTAACTCGTTTAAGGGGATTAGTTCCTTGGGAGCTAAAACATTGTAGAGCGGTAGAGCATATTCTATGTTGTTGTCAATGAGTTGGCTTTTTAGTTTTCGTATGTTTCCTGTATAGTTCATTTGTATTGTTTTTTTTGTGTTAGGGGTTTGTACCCCTAACACGACTAAAATAGACGATATAAAGATTTTTTTGATTTCTAATGCTTCTGTATAAAAAATTCTATAGCCGTTGCTATGCAAAGAAAATGTTTATCGTCTAAGAATACTAAATTCCATTTTCTTTGTGTTTATCTCAACTGCGTTAGGGATTTGTATCCCTAACCTGCGTAAAATGAGTACCATAAAATGTTTTTATTTCCTTTATACTTCTTCAAAAAATATTTCCATAGTGGGTGCTATGCAAAGATTTTTTTCATCGTCTAAAGAAACTAAAATTCATTTTCTTACCGCTCATTTTACACACGTTAGGGATAGAAGTGGCATCCTTTTGGGTTGTTGCATATATGCAACCCAAAAGATATAACGGATAGCCCGCCCCTCATTTGCACCAACAACGTTTCGCGAGAGCGATATGTTGTTGGTGAAAATGAGGGGAACGCCCTAAATCAACCCTAAGCAGATTTTTAAGCGAATTATTTTTTTTGCAGATTGATAGATTTGTTGTTTATAGGTTTCGTCTTTTTGCATTTCGTTGAGTATTTCAAAAAGGTCTTGTTCTTCATTTACGGGCATTAGTAACATGTCGCAACCGGCTTTTGTGGCTTTTACTCCGCTGTTTTTAATTTGTGCTACGCCTCCCATATTCATAGCATCGGTGATGATTAATCCTTTGAAACCTAATTTGTTTTTGAGTAGGTCGGTAACGATTTTTTTGGAGCAGGTGGCGGGGAGATTATCGGTTGAATAATTAGGGTTATTTTTTACAGCTATGTGTCCTACCATGATGGAAATTACGCCGTTTTCAATAATGGGAATATAATTGTTGACTTCTTTCATTTTGCCGTCAATATAGACAAGTTTTTTGTGCGTGTCGCCTTTGACGTATCCGTGTCCGGGAAAATGTTTGGCTGTGGCTATGATGTTGTTTTCCTGCGTAGTGGTAATGAATTGATTGGCGAAAAGAGTTACAGTGTCCCTGTTGAGTCCAAAACTACGATTGCTCACGATTTTGTTGGGGGAAGCATCGATAACTGGAGCAAAGTTTTGTGTGATTCCGATGGTATGTAAGTCGTTGGAAATAGTTTGAGCGACTTCGGTAACTTCTTCTATGGTGTTGATTTGGTTGGTTTTGGGAACAGGGGTACTTCCTTTTATTTTGTATTTGATTAAAGTAGGTTCGGCATCGGCACTAAAGATGGGAGGAAGAACGTTGTTGGCTTTGCTTACGCTGTCTATCTGTTTTCTAAGTTCAATAAAAGAATCCATAGTTCCATTGAGGAGTAATACACCTCCGAGGTAACCTTTTTGAGCTAAGTCTAATATATGTTCGGTTGGTTTACCGTGTTTGCCAACTGAAGGAACAAGCAATTGTCCGACGATTAAAGTGTCGTTGAGTTCGCTGAATATTGCATCCGTTTGTATGCGGAGAAGCTGGTCTTGTGAGAAAAAATCTTTTAGTTTGTATTCTTGTGCCGTTCCGTATAAACAAATAAAGAAAGCTAAAAGTAAGACTATTTTATTCATGAGCGTTTAGTTTTCAAAATCGGGATAGAGAAGGTATTTTTTTCTTGTTTTTTTGAAGTCGGAAAGGTCTTTTTGCCAATAGTTTTCGATTTCTTCTGCAGTTTTTCCTTCGTTTATCATTTTTTGAATGTTTTTGTCTCCGGAGAGAAGGTTGAAAAAACCGTTTTTTAAGAAAAACTCATTTTTGTTTGGAGTTTGGTTATATATGGCGATTAACCATTGAATATAGAACTTACCGAGTTTCGGCATTTCATTGTTTCCAAATTCCCGAAGGTCATAGCCATAACACTTTTTACCTTCGTGTTTGGGGTGTTTAGCACCGAAAGTTGGTTGGGGGGTGAAAGAAAAATCCGTAGGTGGTATGTAGGGCGAACCGAAAACCTGAAAAGGAAAAGAAGTACCTCTTCCTACGCTGACATTTGTTCCTTCAAACAAACAAAGAGATGGGTAGAGGTAGATACTGCTCATATTGGGTAAATTGGGAGAAGGTGGAATAGGTAGTTTGTA
>JALWSJ010000340.1 GCA_026993705.1 Flavobacteriales bacterium | reverse complement strand
ATTCAAGATTAATTTATTCAATTAAAAGCATTCATCGTTCTTTGAATACCTATCGTGGCAAAAGAAAGCACAATATCCTTAGCTTTCTCGATTAAAGAGGGGAGTAGTTCTTGTTCGTTAGTAGTCCATTCTCCTAGAACATAATCTACTTGTTTTCCTTTGGAGAACTCATTTCCGATACCAAACCTCAATCTAGCGTATTGATTGGTGTTTAATACTTTTTGAATGTCTTTAAGACCATTATGACCTCCGTCACTTCCTTTGGGTTTAAGTCTTAATTTACCAAGGGGTAAAGCTAAATCGTCAGTAATAACCAAGAGGTTCTCTTTATTTATTTTTTCTTTTTGTAGCCAGTAATTAACGGCTTTACCACTCAAATTCATAAAGGTTGTGGGTTTGATGAGAACAAGCGTTCTTCCTTTATGCTTGACGGTGGTTCTATAAGCCAATTTTTCATGGCTAAAAGAAACATTGGACGCTTTAGCTAAAGCGTCCAATGTTTTAAACCCGATGTTGTGTCGAGTATTTTCGTATTCCGTTCCGGGATTCCCCAGTCCTACGATTAAGTGCTTCATCTTAACTAAGCTTCAGCTTCTTCAGCAGCTTCTTCTTCAACTGTTTTCTTCGCTCCACGAGCCATTTGAACAGCAACGATTACTGCAGATTCTGGGTTAAGAAGTTTAACACCGTTAATATCTACATCTCCTACTCTAATTTTATCACCTATGCCTACTTCTGTAATATCGATTTCAACAGTATCCGGTAAGTTTTCTACTAACGCTTCTACTTTTAATTTTCTAAAGTGTTGCATTAATTTACCCCCACTTTTAACACCTTCTGAAAGTCCTGTTAATTTAATAGGAATTTCAATTTTTACAGGTTTTCCGTCAACTACTTCTTGGAAGTCAACATGAACAGTTCTGTCCGTTACAGGGTGTATTTGAACTTCTTTCATTACAGCAGGAACTTTAGTTCCGTCTATGTCTAGTTCAAAAATATATACGTTTGGTGTATAAACTAATTTTTTTAAAGCAATTTCATCAACTGAAAAGTGTACTTGCTCTTTATTTCCATAAAGTACAGCAGGTATTTGACCTTCTCGTCTTAATAATTTTGCATCTTTTTTCCCTACGCTCTTTCTTTTAGAGCCGCTCAACGATACTTTTTTCATTTTATTTATTATTTATTTGTTTACTTATTTATTGGTTTGCGAACACAAAGTGTTCACTAATTGATTCAAAATTGATTGCTTTTTTCATTATATCGGCAAACATATCAGCTACCGATAATACTTTTATCTTTTCGCATTCCCTTTTTTGAGGAATAGTGTCAGTAACGATTAATTCCTCCAAAACAGAATTTTCTATTCGCTCGTAGGCAGGTCCTGAAAGAACAGCATGCGTACAAATCGCTCTTACACTTTTAGCTCCATGTTCGATAAACAACTGTGCAGATTTGGTAAGAGTACCGGCAGTATCAACCATATCGTCTATAATCACAACATCTTTACCCTTTACATCTCCAATGATAGTCATACTAGAGATTTCGTTGGCTTTTTTACGTTGTTTATAGCATAAAGCCAAGTCCGTATGTAAATATTTAGCATAAGCACTGGCTCTTTTAGAACCTCCGGCATCTGGTGCCGCGATAATTATATTGTCGTTATTTAAACTTTTTAAATAAGGAGCAAAAAGACTTGACGCAAATAAATGGTCAACAGGTACTTCAAAGAAGCCTTGTATTTGGTCGGCGTGTAAATCCATTGTCATTACACGGTCAACTCCGGCAGCTTCCAAAAGGTTGGTTACTAATTTAGCTCCTATGGCAACTCTGGGTTGATCTTTTCTGTCTTGTCTTGCCCAACCATAATAAGGTATAACGGCAATTATCTTTCTAGCTGAAGCTCTTTTTGCCGCATCAATCATCAACAATAACTCAAACATGTTATCTGTCGGAGGTACAGTTGATTGAATCAGAAAAACATCACACCCTCTCACGGTCTCATTAAAAACAGTAGTAAATTCACCATCGCTAAAGCGTTGAACTTCCACGTTTCCTAATTCTTGTCCGTATGAAGCTGCTATTTTCTCAGCTAAATCTTTTGATGCCGAACAACTGAAAATTTTAACTCTATTATTAGCCATTTGGGTTTGTGTTTTTCCGACGGCAAAAGTAGGTCTTTTTATGTGATATAAAAAATATTTTTCAATTATTATTTGTCAAAACAAAAAGTTGTATTACCTTTGTCGCACCAATTTAAAAGCCGAAGTGGCGGAACTGGTAGACGCGCACGACTCAAACTCGTGTTCCGCAAGGAGTGTCGGTTCGATTCCGACCTTCGGTACTAACAGGATAAAAAAGGGATGAGTTATTAAACTTATCCCTTTTTTCGTTGTCCTTTTTTTGTTGTAATGGGTAGCTACAAAAAAATGTAATGATTGTACTGCGAAAAATAAAAAAATAAAAAATTCAAAAAGTTAGTTATTTTGAGTTCAAGTAGAATAATTTTTCATCGTCAAAACTAAATTCCATTTTCTTTACACATGTTACCGCTAATGCATAACATAAAAAGATACCTGAATTCAGGTTATAATAAAAAAAATTGTCAATTATATGTTGTAACATGTAATGTTTTAACTTATATTTGCACCGATAAATTAAGTTACAAACAGTTTAAAGATTAAGAACAATGAAAAAACATTAATGATTTTAGCTCATCCTAATTTGGGTAATTCAATTGCGAATAAAATAATTCAGAAGAAGTAAATAAATTAGATGATGTTGAAGTTCTAGATGTAGCCAAATTATATCCTGATTTTAATATTAGTACCGAAGAAGAACAAAAAGTATTATTGAATGCTGATAGAATTATTTTTCAATATCCAATATATTGGTATAATATGCCTCCTATTTTAAAACAATGGTTCGACTAAGTTTTAACTTATGGTTTTGCTTACGGAGAAAATTCTTATAATATAGAGGGTAAAGAAATATTCAATTTGATTTTGCCCATATGGTAATTTCAGAAGTATCAGGTCAATTCCATAAATATGGAGGTACGGTAATAACCAGTAAAGAAGATTTTTCTGATGCAAAAATTTATTTCTTAATTGATGTTAAAAGCATTGATGCAGATGATGAAAAAAGATACGAACACTTGCAATTAGCTGATTTCTTTGATGTTGCGAAATGTCCAAAAATCACTTTTAAGAGCAAGTCAATGAAAAAAGTTGGGAAAAACCTATACAAATTAACTGGTGACTATACAATGCACTGTATTACAAAAGAAATAATATTAGATGTCAAATATTGCGGAACCGTAAAAGACCCTTACGGAAACATAAAAGCAGGATTCAACATTACGGGTGTAATTAACAGAACAGATTTTGGATTAAAATATAATTCCGTTATGGACACTGGTGGTATGCTAATAGGAGAAGAAGTTACTATCACTTCTAAAGTTGAACTTATTAAACTTAAAAATTAAAATTATGAAACAACCAAAGATTGCACAAAAAACACCTTACGTTATAGACGAAAAAGCAGGAAAGAAATACTGGTGTGCCTGTGGAGAAAGTAAAAACCAACCTTATTGTGATGGTTCGCATCAAGGGTCTGATTTTGTACCCATTGAAGTAGAACTAACAGAAGACAAAAAAGTGGCTTGGTGTGGTTGTAAACATTCTAAAAGCGGAGCATTTTGTGATGGCACACATTCAAAACTCTAATTTTAACATTTAAAAATAAGTTATTATGGAAAATCAATTATCAAAAACACGAAAAATTTCAGGTTGGGTAATAGCAGGTTTAATAACTACATTATTGCTTTTTAGTGCTATGGGTAAATTTACAATGCCCGAAATGGCAGAGAACTTTGCTAAATGGGGTTTAGGCGATTGGCGTGCAATAATAGCCGTCGGTGAAATTGTGTCTGCCTTATTATTTTTATTTCCTAAGACTAGCATTATTGGAGCATTTCTTTTAAGTGCCCATATGGGAGGTGCTATCGTTACTCATATGTCTCACGGTGAACCCTTCATATTTCAATCGGTAGTGGTAATTTTGATTTGGGTTACAGCATTTGTTCGTAATCCCGAATTACTCTCAAAATTCAAATAATGAAAATTGAAGATGAAATAAAAGGGCATTTTAGGAATGACTATCATAAAGGGCTTATCAATTTGATATTTACTGCAAAAGTGTTAAATCAACGTTTTTCATCTGTCCTTAAAACATATAAAATAACAGAAGCACAATACAATGTATTACGTATTTTAAGAGGAAACAAACAATCGTCAACTTCTTCAATAGGGTACATAAAAGAGCGAATGCTTGATAAAAATTCTGATGTAAGTCGTATCGTAGATAAACTATATGGCTTACAATATGTTGATAGAAAAGAATGTCCGAATGATAGGCGACAAAAAGAAGTGAGCATTACTCAAAAAGGGCTGGTATTGTTATCAAAAATGGATGAATCTGAAAAACAAGTTGATACTTTCCTTAAAAATCTAACTACTTCAGAAATAAGAATATTAAACGAGTTACTAGACAAAATAAGAGATTAGTTAAAAGAGGAGAATTTCTAAAAAATTTCACACTAGCAATACTGGGAATGACGACAATAAAAACTTGGGCAAGCAAAATTGAAAAACTTACTGAAACTGATTTTAAAATGCCTGCATTATTTATTGGTCACGGCTCACCAATGAATGCTATTGAACAAAACGATTTCACTAAAACTTTACAAAATTTAGGTCAATCTTTAATTAAACCTAAAGCCATACTTTGTATTTCCGCCCATTGGATAACCAAAGGAACGTTTGTTGATATGTCGCCAAATCCAAAAATGATTTATGATATGTATGGTTTTCCAAAAGAACTATATGACCTTAAATATCCAGTAAAAGGAGCACCTGATATTGCTAATGAAATTAGTAAAACAATCACAAATCCAAGAATTAAAAAAAGCACAGATTGGGGGGTAGATCACGGAACGTGGTCAATATTAACACATCTATATCCAAAAGCAGATATTCCAACTTTTCAATTAAGCATTGATTATAATCAACCAATGCAGCATCATTATGATTTAGCAAAACAACTCAAAACTTTGCGAAAAAAAGGAGTATTAATAATCGGTAGTGGGAATTTAACCCATAATTTAAAAATTGTAGATTTTCACGATATAAACGCTAGACCAAGAGATTGGGCTTTGGAGTTTGATACAAAAATCAAAGACTTTATTAACGAGCGAAATCACAAAGGAGTTATTGATTATCAAAAAAATGGTTCTTCTGCTCAATTAGCAGTACCAGAACCCAGTCATTTTATCCCCTTGATTTATACATTAGCACTTCAAGACAACAATGATGGAATAGAATACTTTTATGATAAGTTTCATTACGGAACACTTTCAATGCGTTGTCTAAAAATAGGATAAGAAAAGCACATAGCGGTAACATTGTATAAAAATAATAGCGGTTTTGTGCTAAATTAAAGGGTAGTATCTTTGTACAAAATTTAGTGATAAATTGAAAGGTTTGTGCCTTGAAATCCCTAACCTGTGTAAAATGAGCACCATAAAATGTTTTTATTTCCTTTATACTTCTTCAAAAAATCTTTCCATAGCGGGTGCTATGCAAAGATTTTTTTTATCGTCTAAAGAAACTAAAACTCATTTTATTACCGCTCATTTTACACACGTTAGGGATAGAACGGCGTGTTTGAACTCCTTTTTGCCCTCCTCTTTTTGAGGGCAAAAAGAGTGAGTAGTGATAGCCCGACCCCAATAAGCAAAACAAACGTTTCGCGAGAGCGATATGTTTGTTTGGCTTATTGGGGGAACGCCCAAATTGTTCTCATTCAAACAGATATAGTTTTTATTTGAGTTCTGTCATCTTTTCAACCAATGGAATGAGTATATTTGCACTCGATTTTATACGATTTTACAATGGAAAACAATGAGAATGCGCCTAAAAAGGCTCCGAATATCCTAAAAAAATATACCAAACGCTTGCGTACGGATGTGTGGCGGGCTCACGAAAAGTATAAATTGTTTGAGGACGGCGATAAGATAATGGTGTGTATGTCGGGTGGTAAGGATAGCTATACGATGTTGGATATTTTGATGCACTTTCAAAAGTATTCGGATGTTCGTTTTGAGATTGTGGCGGTTAATTTGGATCAGAAACAACCTGGGTTTCCGGAGGAGGTTTTACCGAATTATTTGTCTAAATTGGGGATTGAGTATAAAATCATCGAAAAGGATACGTATAGTGTGGTAAAAGAGGTGCTGAAAGAAGGCAAGACGACTTGTAGTCTTTGTTCGAGGTTGAGAAGGGGAACGCTTTATCAAGCAGCTAAAGAGTTGGGATGTAATAAGATAGCTTTAGGGCATCATCGAGAGGATATATTAGAAACTTTTTTCTTGAATTTGTTTTTTGCGGGAAAATTGGAGGCTATGCCTGCTAAATTTATTACCAACGACAACGAATTGCAAGTGATTCGTCCGCTTGCTTTTTGTAAGGAAGAGGAAATTATCATCTATGCCAAAGAAAAAGATTTTCCGATTATTCCGTGTAATTTATGTGGGAGTCAGCCCAATATGCAACGCCAATTGACTAAACAATTATTAAACAATTGGGAGAAGAAATTTCCGAATCGAAAGGCGATAATGTTTAATGCTTTAAAAAATATTTCGCCAACGCATTTGCTTGATACTGAACTGTATGATTTCGTTAATCTTCAGTCTTTAATCAACGGAAAGGAGGAAGAAGGCGAGGATATAGAAAAGTTTTTTTAAGTTTTGGGCGTTCCCCTTTTTTTGCAAAACAAACATATCGCTCTCGCGAAACGTTTGTTTTGCAAAAAAGGGTCGGGCTATCCACTATATCTTTTGCCCTCCAAAAGGAGGGAGGGCAAAAGGATGCCGTTCCTATCCCTAACGCATACTGCTACATTTTCAAAATAACGCTTTATACTTAGTTATTCATTCTTATCTTTTTATCTTTGTCACCCCATCCATCAAAAAAACAGATTGTGGTAAAAGAATTGCAAATACGTGTACTTCCCGAAGAAGCCTTTGATAGTGAGCAATTACAAAGAATTGTAGCTAAAAATGTAGGTGTTTCGATTAGAGAAATACGCCACGTAGAAATTCTAAAACGCTCCATTGATGCGAGAAAAAGACCGGTTGTCTATCAATTAAGAGTTGGCGTTTATATCAACGAAGATTTTATTCCTGTTGTTTTTGAACCTGCATATCGCAATGTGAAAGACAGTTCTACCGTAATTCATATTGTAGGAAGTGGTCCTGCGGGGTTGTTTGCAGCTTTGGAAGCCTTGCAAAAAGGAATAAAACCCATTGTTTTTGAGCGTGGGCAAGACGTAAAATTACGCAGAAGAGATTTGGCAAATATTAATAAAAAAGGAATCGTTAATTCAGAATCCAATTATTGTTTCGGGGAAGGAGGAGCAGGAACATACTCTGATGGAAAGTTATATACCCGTTCCAAAAAACGAGGAAACTTAAAAGACGTCTTAAATACATTAGTGTATCACGGAGCTTCATCTGATATTTTGGTAGATGCTCATCCGCATATCGGTACCAATAAATTACCGAAATTAATAGAGAATATACGTCAAACCATATTAGAAAAAGGCGGAGAAATTCATTTCAACAGCAAGGTAACCGATATCATCGTAAAAGACAGTAAAGTTGTACAAGTAGAAATAAACGGAAAGCAAAAAGTTAATGTACAGCGACTTATTTTAGCTACGGGACACTCGGCTCGAGATGTTTACAAACTGTTGCACCGTAAAAAAATAGCTCTAGAGTTTAAATCTTTCGCTTTAGGTGTCAGGATTGAACATAGTCAACGTCTAATAGACAAATTGCAATATAAAACGGAAAATAGAGGCGAGTTTTTACCTCCTGCGTCTTACAGCTTGGTTACTCAAGCCAATAAACGAGGAGTGTATTCTTTTTGTATGTGTCCTGGGGGTATAATCGCACCTTGTGCAACTGATAAAGAAGAAGTGGTAACCAACGGTTGGTCGCCTAGTAAACGAAACAATCCTTTTTCAAATTCCGGCGTTGTAACCGAAGTAAGATGGGAAGATATTCCCAAATTTCACAAATATGGAGCACTAGCAGGAATGTATTTCCAAAAAAGCATAGAAAAAAGAGCATGGGAATTGGGTGGAAAAACTCAAAAAGTTCCGGCTCAACGCGTATTGGATTTTGTCAATAAAAAGAAATCAAAAGATTTACCGCCTACGTCTTATTTTCCGGGTATTGTATCTGTGGAACTCGATGAGGTCTTTCCTAATTTTGTTACGGATTCTTTGCGTAAAGGCTTACTTGATTTCGGCAAAAAAATGAAAGGGTATTTAACCAACGATGCAGTGTTACACGCTACGGAATCGCGAACATCTTCTCCAGTCAGAATACCAAGAGATAAAGAAACCTTGCAACATCCTGAAGTCGAAGGTTTGTATCCGTGTGGCGAGGGTGGTGGTTATGCTGGAGGAATCGTATCTGCTTGCATTGATGGTATTAAGGTGATTAGAAAAATAGAAGAAGAGTTATAATATTAACGTAAATTTATGGGGTACTTTATCTATATCGTTTATTTCCTGTTGTTAAGTTTTATTTTTCTATACAGCTTAGTCGCTCTCTATTTGACTGTAATCTATATTTACACCAAGAGTAAAGGAAAAAAACAAGGGAAACTATCGGTGGTTTTAGAAAGTAATTATCCTAAAGTTACGGTACAACTTCCTGTTTACAATGAGTTATACGTCATAGAGCATTTGATTGATAGTGTTTGTAACTTTGATTATCCTTCGGATAAGTTAGAAATTCAAGTCTTAGACGATTCAGATGACGAAACGGTATTGATTATAGCCAATAAAGTAGCGGAGTGGCAAACCAAAGGAGTGGATATTAACTACGTTAGGAGAGATGAACGTAAGGGGTTTAAGGCCGGTGCTTTGGATTATGGCTTAAAGGAAGCAAAGGGAGAGCTAATCGCCATTTTTGATGCTGATTTTGTGCCTGAACCTGATTTTCTAAAGAAAACTACGTTTCATTTTGTCAAAAATCCGAAAATAGGAGTTGTTCAAACACGCTGGGGACATCTCAACAAAGAGTACTCTCTATTGACTCGTCTTCAAGCCTTTGCTTTAGATGCTCATTTTAAGGTTGAACAAGTCGGAAGAAACCGGGGAAAACATTTTATAAATTTCAATGGTACAGCGGGAATTTGGCGAAAATCGTGTATAGAGGATGCCGGTGGTTGGTCTGCCGATACTTTGACCGAAGATTTGGATTTGAGCTATCGGGCTCAACTGAAAGGTTGGATTTTTAAATACATAGAAAAAGTAGTCGTACCGGCAGAATTACCAATAGAGATGAATGCTCTTAAAAATCAACAATTTCGTTGGTCTAAAGGAGCTGCGGAGTGCAGTAAAAAGAATTTGATGAGTGTTTTAACAAATTCAAATATTTCTCTTTCAACCAAAATAGCAGCGATATTCCATTTGCTAAACAGTTCGATATATATAGCAATTTCCGGTTTGATATTATTGAGTGTTCCTTTGTTGCTTTATGCTCAAGCCAATCCCGATTTAGCTCGATTGTATAACTATTTTGGAGTTTTTGTTTTAAGTACTTTGTTTCTCGCAGGTTTGTATTTTACCGCTTACAAAGACCCTCATAAAAATACGGTTACTGAGTTTTTTCGTTTTCTTTTATTTTTTCCTGTTTTCCTTTCTGTTATGATGGGGTTAACAACTTACAATACTATTGCAGTGTTGGAAGGTTGGATGGGTAAAAAGTCCCCTTTTGTAAGAACGCCGAAGTTTAATATTAAACAACCCAATGATACCGGTTGGACGGTAAAGAAATATGCAAAAGTAGCCTTGTCGCCCTTGTTGATTATCGACCTGTTGGTTATCCTGTACGCTTTTTACGGGTTAACTATAGCTTCTTCTTCCGAAAATTATAGTATGATGGTATTTTTGCTTATGGTGATAGGAGGTTTTTCTTATACGCTTATCCTTTCAATAAAACATGCCGCAAGTACTCAAAAATAAATGGTTGATTGTTTGGGGAGGGGGCTACGCTTCTGTTTTGTTCTACTTGTCGTATTTTATCACACGATTAGATGAGTACCAACTGTTCGTTAGTTTCTCATTTTTGTTTATATTTTACGGAGTGTTTTTTTATTCTAAAAAACTATCCGTTTTGGGGAAGAATAATGTTTCTGTACTTATTAGTACAGCAATCGCTTGTCGGTTGTTACTTTTCTTTTCAGTACCTAATTTGTCCGACGACTATTTTCGCTTTGCGTGGGACGGGAATTTACTAGTTCATTCTTATAATCCTTACGCATATAAACCGCAAGATTTTTTACATTTAGAGGGAGTTCAAAATAAAGAGTATTTAAGAAAAGAACTCTACAACGGAAATTCTTCTTTGTTTCCAGGTGGAATGAACTCAAAAAAGTATTATTCGGTTTATCCCCCTTTTAATCAAGCTGTTTTTGCTTTAGCTTACTATCTTTCCGGCGATAATCTTTATTATAATATTCTTTTTCTTCGCTTGTTTTTATTGCTTTTTGAAGTAGGAACAATTGCGTTGATTTATCTCTTATTACAGCAGTTTAAAATTCCTCTGTCAAATTTGTTTATCTATGCCTTTAATCCATTAGTTATAGTAGAAGTTATTCAGAATTTACATTTTGAAGGCGTTACTGTTTTTTTTGTATTGTTTAGTATATTTTTATTGAGTAAAAAAAGAATTGTACTATCGGGGATTGTTTATGCACTTGGTATAGTTACAAAGTTAATTCCTTTGTTATTGTTGCCTTTGTTTTTGTTCAGGGTTCAATTGAAGCGATTGGTTATTTTTTATTCGGTGATAATTACTGTTCTAGTATTCAGTTTTTTGCCTTTTTCTTCCGTAGATTTATTCCAAACCTTTGGAGAAAGCATACGCCTCTATTTTAAGTCCTTTGAGTTTAATGCTTCACTCTATTATTTTTTTCGTGAAATAGGCTTTTGGATAAAAGGATACAATACAATACAAATAATCGGTAGTGTAACTCCTTTTTTTGTGCTGTCTTTTGTGTTGTTTTTAACCGTTAAGACAAGAAAAAACCAACAACTGTTCGTATTGTTTTTATTATTTACGGTAGTATTATTTTTTTATTATTTATTAGCATCAATCGTTCATCCATGGTACGTGATTTATCTGGTAGCATTTGCGAGTTTTACCCGTCTTACCTTTCCTTTGATTTGGTCGTTTACGGTTGTATTAAGCTACTATGCATATCGAAATGTCGGGCTGGTTCAAGAAGACCCCTTATTTTTGTTGTTAGAGTATGGAGTTGTTTTTCTAGCTGTTTTTTACGATTGGAAATCAAACAATTTTCTTCCTTACGGCAATCAAAAAAGCTAAACAAATTCCAAATACGGCAAAACAAATTAAACTGAGTAAAGTATCCCCGTAAACAGCATTCCCAATACCAAATAAAGCTCCATAAACACCCACGGAAGCAACACAGAATCCTGCTATTTTATAACCAAAGTTTTCAAATTTATCATAGTTGCCGTCTTTATCAAAGAAAACCGCTTTTTCAAATTTTTCTAACGTTTGTTTTGAAACGGGTTTAGTTAAAAGTGTTACAGCAATCCAGCCAAATGTTGTTATAAATACGCCCCAAAGTAATTTTTCATGATGTGTGATTTCAAACCACGGCTCGTCCAATTTTTCGTTGGTAAAGAAGAAAAGAGCATACAGAAACGAAATAACCATAGCCGCAATTTCACTATAAGGATTAACGCGATTCCAAAACCAACGCAAAATAAATAAAGAGCCGGTCCCTGCACCAATCAACAGCATTAGATTAAATACCTCTTTAGCATTTTCAAAAATCAAAGATAAAAAACCGGCCATAATCATCAGTACGGCAGTAGTTATTCTCCCTAGTTGTACATCTTGTTTCGGTGAAGAGCTTTTATTGATGAAGCGTTTATATACGTCGTTCACAATGTAAGAAGCTCCCCAGTTTAATTGCGTAGAAAGCGTGGACATAAAAGCGGCAATTAGCGAAGTCGCAACAATTCCCAAAAGTCCCACGGGTAAAAAAGTTAACATAGCGGAGTATGCCAAATCGTGTTTAATATATTCCGGAGCCAGATTAGGAAAAGCAACCTGCAAGGACTCTAAGGTCGGGAAAACCACCAAAGAAGCCAGTCCGACAATAATCCAAGGCCAAGGACGTAGGGCATAATGGGCGAAATTAAAAAACAAAACCGCCCAAGTCGCATTTTTCTCGTCTTTGGCAGCAAGCATACGTTGAGCAATGTAACCTCCTCCCCCCGGTTCAGCTCCCGGATACCACGTGCTCCACCATTGTACCGCCAACGGAATTACAAGCATAGAAGTAACCAAATCTTTATCGCTGAAATCAGGGAAAAATGAGAGTTTGTCTTGCACCAATTCATGAGAAAGTAAACCGCTCATACCTCCAATTTCAGGAAGGTTGACAATGTAAACAGTCGCCCAAACCGAGCCAATCATTGCAATCATAAATTGAAAAAAATCAGTCAATAAAACACTTTTTAATCCTCCTAAAGACGAGTAAATAACCGTAACCGTACCCGCAATTAGCAACGTCTGATAAGGCTCTAACCCAAACAAAACATGACCGATTTTGTTACCGGCTAAACAAACCCCTGCCATCGTAATAACATTAAAAACCACCCCTAAATAAATCGCCCTAAAACCCCGCAAAAAAGAAGCAGCTTTGCCCGAATAACGCAATTCATAAAACTCCAAATCCGTTGTGATTTTAGACCTCCGCCAGAGTTTCGCGTAAAAAAACACCGTAAGCATACCCGTAAGAAGCATCGCCCACCATTCCCAATTTCCATACACGCCGCCTTTTCGCACAATATCAGTAACTAGTCCCGGAGTATCAGCTGCAAAAGTTGTTGCCACCATCGAAACGCCCAAAAGCCACCAAGGCATCTTACGCCCCGACAAGAAAAAATCATCAGCCCCCGCAGAAGCCGATTTACTCGTTTTAATACCTATCAGAATAGAAACCATAAAAAAGACCAGTACGATTCCCCAGTCCAATATTGATAATTGCATAATGTTTAATTTTTAGTTTATTTGGGCGTTCCCATTACGGCGTTAAAATATTGTGAAGTGAAAGCGTAACAATATTT
>JALWSJ010000339.1 GCA_026993705.1 Flavobacteriales bacterium | reverse complement strand
TACAAGAGGAGTTAGGCGATAATCCTCAAAAACAAGAAGTTTTAGAATTAAAGCGAAAAGCAAAAAAGAAAAAATGGAAAAAGTCCGTCGCTAAAACATTTAAAAAACAACTAGCGAAATTCGAGCGAATGAATCCTCAAAGTGCCGAATACGGTGTACAACTCAACTACTTGGAAAACTTATTGGAGCTACCTTGGGGTAAATACACAAAAGATAAATTTGACTTAAAAAGAGCTCAAGAAATTCTGGATAGAGATCACTTTGGACTGGAAAAAGTAAAAGAAAGAATCATTGAATATTTGGCAGTACTTAAATTAAAAGGCGATATGAAATCTCCTATCCTTTGTTTGTACGGACCTCCAGGAGTCGGAAAAACATCATTAGGGAAATCCATTGCCGAAGCCATTGGCAGAAAATATATTCGTATGTCCTTAGGAGGAGTGCATGATGAAGCCGAGATAAGAGGACACAGAAAAACCTATATAGGGGCAATGCCGGGGAGAATTATGACGAGTCTAAAAAAGGTTAAATCTTCAAACCCTGTTTTTGTATTGGATGAAATTGATAAAGTAGGTACGAGTGCTCACGGCGACCCTTCCTCTGCTTTGTTAGAAGTCTTAGACCCCGAACAAAACGACACCTTTAAAGATAATTTCATAGAAATTGATTACGACTTGTCTCGCGTAATGTTTATAGCCACAGCAAACGATGTTTCGACCATTCAACCTGCTCTTAGAGACAGAATGGAGTTTATAGAAGTTACCGGCTATACTGTTGAAGAAAAAATAGAAATAGCCAAACGCCATCTTGTTCCAAAACAAATTAAGGAACACGGATTAAAGGAAGAACAATTTTCAATTACTGATGAGGCTTTAGAATTTGTCATCGAGGGATATACCTCCGAAAGCGGTGTTAGAGGATTAGAAAAAAGAATTGCAAAAATAATTCGTCATCGAGCAAAACAAATAGCAATGGACGAAGAGTACCAAACTAAAATTACCAAAGCTGATTTAAAAGATATCTTGGGAGTTTCCTACGAAAAAGATAAATACAAAAACAACGACGTACCTGGGGTGGTTACCGGATTGGCATGGACTAGTGTAGGTGGAGATATTTTGTTTATCGAATCTTCCATTACCAAAGGAAAAGGAAAATTAACCCTTACAGGGAACTTGGGAGACGTAATGAAAGAATCTGCAATTATCGCTCTGGAATATCTAAAAGCCCATGCTGAAAAGTGGTTTATCGACAGTTCTGCCTTTGAAGAACACAATGTACATATTCATGTGCCGGCAGGAGCTACACCAAAAGACGGACCTTCGGCCGGAATAACGATGCTTACCGCTCTAACTTCAGCCTTTACCAAACGAAAGGTAAAGAAAAACTTAGCGATGACCGGCGAAATCACTTTGAGAGGTGATGTTTTGCCTGTTGGAGGCATCAAAGAAAAAATTCTAGCTGCTAAAAGAGCGGGAATAAAAGAAATTATCCTCTGCGAAAAAAACCAAAAAGATATTGATGAAATCAATTCCGATTATTTAAAAGGCCTAACATTTCACTATGTTAAAAAAATGGACGAAGTTTTAGATATTGCCCTCACCAACGAAATTGTAGAAAAATAATGCGTATGGTCTATCTTTATACCTTTCTATTGTTCATCTTTGCCTCAGCTATTACAGCACAAGAGGAAGCAAATACCGAAGAAGAAACGGACGGTGTTCAATTCTTCTTCGGATTAAATATCGGCGGACTAAAAGCAAATGGAAACACCGCTGTTTACTACAACGGCGACACACCTTACGGTGTTTATTATCAATTCCATACCATTACCAATAAGCCGGTTTTTGACCAGTATTTTAAATACAACTACAAGATAGAAGAATTACCGCAAAAAGGAACAATTTCCTACAATACGGCTTATAATATAGGAGGTTTTGCAGGGTTAAAGCTAGATGAATCCATCTCTGTATATGCTGAGTTAAATATATCAAAACTGAAAATTCAAGACGCTTTTAGCGTAGCAATATCTAACCCCAACGACCCGACTACCTTCGGAGATACCTACGAACAAATCCCTATCTTCGGAACAGAAAGCAGAAGCAATTTAAACATCGGAGTTCAAGCCACATTTTACCAGGAAGAAAAATTTGAAAGTTACTTTAACTTTTTCGGAAATGTAAACAACACCCGTTTGGAGGATAATTACTTTGTCATCAACAATAAAAAATACACCATATTTCACAACGTAAGTCCAAACGGTTCGCAAAACGGACAGCTGAACCTTCAACAAACCGTCCCACCCGGAGGAATCGGATTTGGAGGCGGAGCAGGACTCGGAGCACGATACATTTATAACGAAACCTTTACTTTCGACCTCAATTACAACGCAACGTACGCACGTACAAGAATGTCCTCGGACTTTAAACCATTTGGATTGCAACATAGTGCCGTAGTAAGGATTCTTTGGGGATTTTAATTAGGGCGTTCCCCATTTCTACAAAACAAACATATCGCTACCGCGAAACATTTATTTTGTAGAAATGGGTCGGGCTATCACTACTCACTCTTTTAGTTTGCATATATGCAACAAACCAAAAGGAGTTCAAACATACCGTTCTACCCCTAACGCAAATACTACAAAAAAAACAAATAAATTACTCTGTTATAGCAAATTCCAGCACAGCTATCGGCTTATCGGATAATGACGATAATATAGGATAAACATCATCCATTATTTCCGTAAAACTTTGATAATCCTCATTAGGTTCTTGAGGTCCGTAAACGCTTACTCCTAACCAGTCTATATAATCATCCCCGGGATAATATCCTGTAATGTCATTCCAATCCACATCAGGCGAACTGTACGCGTCCACATGAAAAAACCACGTAATATTATCAGCTCCTGCCGTATTACAAATATCTATAATATGCCGATACGCATCAATAAACCTTTCTTGACCATCTGTTTTTTGAGAATCACCATAACTTGTTTCATCCGCTCCATTATAAGAACCATTCCACGGAAACCAATCTCCATTTACCTCTGTTCCAAATTCTACTAAAATCGGATAATTTAACCCCGCAGCATCATTTGCCCATTGTGTCAATTCTGCATCAAAATCACCATCAATAATTTTTTGCATCGTGTAATTTTCATCAGGTCCTCCAACATCAAAATTCGTTCTCGACATCATACGAATAAACGGAACTTTACCCGCATTATGAATAATCGAAACAGCATCGCTTGGAAAAGAAATAGAATTGTACCAATTATTAGAAAAATAAGCCCATACAATATCCTTTTTTGCCAAGGTCTCAAACTCATCAATACGTTCCGCCGTAACCACATCTTCCGTTCCGCCGAAATCAGGATAAGCCGAATGATAAATACCATCTCCAGCTATCAGCTTACTATTAAAAAAAACGGGCTCTGTAATAAAAATATTGTTTGCTACACCTTTTTGGTAGGCTTTCAAACTTTTTTTTGAGGCATCAATACGAAGTTTAGAATTATCAAAATTTTCATTCCACCACGAAATGGCTTTTACTCTGGGATATTTATTCTCGCTCAAAGCTTCAAAAGCGTTTTTTATCCATTTCTTTTTGTGCCTTTTTAACCGTTGTTTTTTACACGAATCTAAACCAGATGCTAAAACTAACCCTATCAACAATAAATAAAGATAACGATTACTAACTCTCATATATT
This sequence comes from Flavobacteriales bacterium, assembly GCA_026993705.1. Taxonomy (GTDB): domain Bacteria; phylum Bacteroidota; class Bacteroidia; order Flavobacteriales_D; family Parvicellaceae; genus S010-51. The sequence continues at coordinate 9,791 of JALWSJ010000339.1, read as the reverse complement.
TATATTTTGTAAGAAGAAAGTAAAGCTAAGATAATATATTGCATAATACAAATACGAAAAACACTATATTTGTCATTCGGGTCACATACATAAAAACAAAACAATCCTATGAGCAATCTTTTATTAGTAGAAGACGAAGAAAACCTACACGAAGCTATTAAGTTAAATCTTTCATTAGAGGGATATAATGTAACCTCTGCTTTTCGTGGGAAAGAGGCTATCAATAAAAGCAAAGAGAGAAAATACGACCTTATCCTCTTAGATGTAATGCTACCAGACGTCAACGGATTTGACATTTGCGAAACCATACGCCTCAATGATTCTAAAACCCCCATTCTGTTCCTTACGGCAAAAGGCGATACCGAAGACAAAATCAAAGGACTATCCATCGGAGGCGATGATTATCTGACCAAACCTTTTAACATAGAAGAATTACTGTTACGCATCAAGTTACTAATCAAACGAACATCAAACTCAAACGAATCCGACACCAATTTAACAACTTACACGATTGGCAATCAAACCATCAACTTTGAATCCTTTGAAGTCATAGATAACAAAGGAAATAAACAGTCGTTAACAAAAAAACAATTAAATCTTTTAAAGCTACTCATCGACAAAAAAAACCAAGCTGTAAGCCGGCAAGAAATCTTGGAAAAAGTATGGGGATATGAAGTGTTTCCCACAACAAGAACCATCGACAATGTCATTCTATCTTTTCGAAAAATATTTGAAAAAGACGTGAACCCCAACACCTATTTTAAATCAGTAAGGGGAGTTGGATATAAATTTACGCCATAATCAACATTCGCTTGTACCATTGTTTTATATTTTTACATAAGTCTATCTAATTTAAGCCGTATTTTTATTATCTTGTGAATTGAAATAAACTTTTAATTATGATGTCTATCAGAAACACAATAAAACACCTCTTTTTTATCCTTATTTTTCCCGCAAGTGCTTTTGCTCAAATACCTGCAGGATATTACGACAATGCTATGGGACTATATGGAGATGATTTAAAATTGGCTTTATTTAACATCATAAAAAATCACAACACTCAATCCTATAATAACTTGTGGAATCTCTTTGGACAAACAGACAAACAACCCAACAGTAATTATATTTGGGACATTTATTCGGACAATCCAAACGGTAACAATCCTTATAATTTTGTCTATAATTCAGATAAATGCGGTAATTATTCGGGAGAGGGCGATTGCTATAATAGAGAACACTCGATGCCTAAATCATGGTTCAATGATATAGCACCGATGAACAGTGATTTGTTTCACGTATATCCGGTAGATGGCTATGTAAACGGAAAAAGAAGTAACAACGCCTACGGAACAGTTGGAAACGCTACTTGGACATCTCAAAACGGTTCCAAATTGGGATATTGTAATTATCCGGGCTATTCTTCAACCCAAAACAACGCTAAAGTCTTTGAACCGATTGATGAATATAAAGGAGATGTAGCTCGTTCGTATTTTTATATGCTAACACGTTATCAAAATGTGTGTTCTACGTGGTCGAGTGATATGCTTTCGGGCAATGGTTTTTCAACATGGGCAGAAAACATGTTGGTAGAATGGGCAACCAACGACCCCGTTAGCCAAAAAGAAATCGACAGGAACAATGCAATTTATCAAATACAAGGAAACAGAAACCCTTATATTGATCATCCAGAATGGACAGTCAGAGTTTGGGGACCAACCGCTTCCATAGAAAGAAACCACGAAACCGTTCTTATTTCATCACGATACGCAAACGGCATATTAACATTAACTTCCACTATCAATAAACCGACACTAGTCGCGGTTTACAATTTATTGGGGGAAAAATTACTGAAAACTACCATCCAACAAACACAACAAAATATACAGATTGACCTGCCTAAAGGAATTTATTTGATAACAGCTACCGGAAAAAGAAGCAACGCTGTTAAATTTGCAGTTCAATAAGTTATCGTATGCAAACATTAAAAGAAACTTTAAATGAAATTTTAGGGTTTAGACTCATAAATATTGGCGAGTATGTATTAACGGTCAACAAGGTATTAACTATCGTTATTATCTTATTAATTGCCAAATTGATTTTAAATCGGATAAAAAAAATACTATTTCGCTCCAACAAATTCACCAATTTTGACTCCGGTTCTCTTTATTCGCTGACTCAAATCATCAGTTACATTTATTGGCTCTTGGTGGTTGTCATTATTTTAGATTCTTTGGGACTGAAAATAACCGCTTTGTTGACCGGCTCGGCGGCTTTATTAGTTGGAGTAGGAATTGGATTGCAACAAACATTTAATGATTTTATTTCAGGTATTATTTTACTATTAGAAGGAGCGACAAGAGTAAATGATGTATTGGAAATAGACGGCGAAATTGTGCAAATAAAACAAATAGGATTAAGAACATCAGAAGGGTTGAATAGAGATAATATTTCCATTATTATACCTAATTCTAAAATCACTACCGATAAAGTTATCAATTGGACACACCAAACAAGGGTTGTTCGATTTAGAATAGACGTAGGCGTTGCCTACGGTAGTGATATCGCTCTTGTTTGCTCGATTTTAGAACAATGTGCAAAAGAACATCCCGCCGTTTTAAAGAAACAGAAAATAGAAACATGGCTCACTAATTTTGGTGATTCTTCCATTGATTTTCAATTACTTTTCTATTCCAATCAGGTGTTTCCGATAGAGCGAACTAAAAGTGATATTCGCAAAGCCATTGATAAAGCCTTTAGAGAAAATAATATAACCATTCCTTTCCCGCAACGAGATGTTTACTTGAAGAGGTAATACCTTAAATCCGCAAGTGAAATTCTATTCCACAGCCAAACTCCACATCATTATTGGCTATGCTCTTTTTTCGATACTCACCGTAGCTATGGCTACGCTTGCGTGTCTCATCCCATTTGAATTTTGAAAAGAGACAAAAAAGTGAGTTTTAGTTTTCTTAGACGATGAATAAAATCTTTGCATAGCCTTAGCTATGGAAATATTTTATGAAGATGGATAAGGAAAATTAAAACACTTTATTAGGCTCGTGTCAATGTTTAAATGGTATAAAAACGAAACTTTGTTGTACAACTTTTAGTACAAGAATAAAACGTTTATTATCTTTACAAAAAAATATAACATCATGATTATCACAACCTATTCCAATTTCAGACAAAATTTAAAAACACTATTAGACGAGATATTTACTTTACACACACCGCTTTACGTAAAGCGAAAAAATCATGAAGACGTGGTTGTTTTAGCAAAATCAGATTATGAAAGTTTACAAGAAACATTATACCTACTTGGTAATCAGAAAAATGCTAAAAGATTACTAAATGGTATAGAAAAATACAAAGCCGGAGAATTTACAGAACATCACTTAATTGAAGAATGAAGTTACTTTGGATTGAGGAAGGTTGGGAAGACTATTCTTATTGGCAAAAGACAGATAAAAAAATTGTAAAAAAAATCAACGCTTTAATCAAGGACACAATGAGAACACCATTTGAAGGATTAGGAAAACCGGAGCCCTTAAAACACAGCCTTTCCGATTGGTGGTCTCGAAGGATTGACATTGAACACCGTCTAGTTTATAAATTTGAGAATGATACCTTAATTATTCTGTCGTGCAGGAAGCATTATTAAAACGCTAACAATACCTTGATTTTATCTTCTTCTGCTTTTAGTTGATTTAGTTTAATTTCATAGTATGAATCTTCTATATGTAAAAGTTTATCAAACTCTTTTAGCGGGATTTTTTTGTTATTAACTAAAATAAATCCTTTTTCGAATTTCTTTTGTAATAAATCTAATAACTTTTCTCGTTCTTTTCCACTATAATGAAAATACACGGAACGCAATAATTCTCCGTAAAACTTCTCAAATACCGCATACGTTCTAAAAGCACTTAACAGCTGATTTTCGGTTAATTTATATTTTTCCTTTAGAGGTTGTACCGTTATGTTTTTCTTGGAAAAATTGGATTGAACAGGATCAGTAAAACTTTCTATTTTTAAGACAACAGCTTCAGAAGTTTCTTGCATTGATAACATTGTTTTTCTCAATTCCTTAAACTCCAAGTTTTGCTTATTGGTTTGTTGCTCTTCTTTGGTTTCACCGGGATAGTTTTTCAATTCCTTATCCGTAGAAACAACTATTGAATCACCTACTTTTTTACCGACTCCATTTCCTTTTAAATCAAATAGTAAATCTTTATCGGTTATCAAGGCTTCGTACATTAATTTACTTAATTCAAAACGATCGGTTTCTTTGGTGTTTAATTTTTTTATTCTGTAACTATCCGTATCGAACACATCGTTAAACGACAGGTTAAAATTATGAACTTGCAAATCTTCGGGCTTACCGGTGGTTACGTTGGTCAACAACTGAATTTCATCTACTCTTTTACTCATAGCGTCTGGACCAATGGTTACCAAGCGTACCGAAAAATCTTTCATTTTTAAGGAATCGGGAATTTTGAAATTTTGAGTAAAACTATTAAAAGTACAACCATCGGCAAACGTATAAACATATCCAAAGCGATTGTATTGAAGTTGTACGCCATCTATAAAACCTTTTAATTCGAGCAAACGACTTCTAAAACGTTGCAAACGCTCTTCTTCTTCACGTAACTCCGCATCGGCGGAAGCCTGTATTTTTTCTATTTGTGCTTGCCGGTTAATCAGGTACGCATACTTTCGTTGCAAGGTCTTTATTTTCCCTCTTGATTTATGTACGTGCTCTTGCCCGTTTTGACGGGTTACGACTTTATTTTTTTTCTTTAGTTTATGATTTTTTTGCGTACCTCCTTTTAGAGCTATTTCGGTTTCTTTAATTTTGATTAGATTTAGTTGCTTCGCTTTTTTAGCTTCTTCCAATTTAAACTTTAGACCTTCTTTTCCATTTATTTCTTCATCCAAATCGGGAATACTTTTGTGTTCTAACTTATAAATAATACTGTGAATCGTACTACCTTTTCCGAAAGTAGTATCAGGACTTAATTCTTTACTTATTTTTGAGGCATATAGCAAATAAACCGAATCTTTATGACGAATGACTACCGTCGTTTGCAGTTGCTTGTTAAATCCCCACATATTTAAGTGAAGATTGGTTATTTCGCTTCCGTCTATGGTTGAAAACTCAGTTTGAACGGATTGGTTAGGTGATAACGTTTGATAATTTCCTTTGTGGGTTATAAACCTTGTTTCGTACGTAAATAGACCTATTCCTTTAGGTTTTCCTATTTTGTGTTTTCCTGTTCTAGCCAACTCGCGTTCGTTTAGCAATCCTGAAGTAGAACTTCCGTCTCCGGCAGCCAACAGAAAACTATAAAAATCTCCTCGACCACCAATCTTACTGAAATATTCTTCGCCTTTATCTTGAATATAGATTTGAGTAGCCGAAAAAATAGCGTCCATTACTTGTTGTTGCTCGGCTTGATTAAAGCTCTGTACTTGACTTAGACTACTTGCTCTTTCGTAAAAAGATAAATTCGGGTCTAAGAGGTCGATAACTAATGGAATGGGCTCTTCCTTTTCGTTTCGGTAACGAGTAGCTTTGGCTGGTAAGTTTGATGTTAAATGGTATAAAAAATTCGTATAAACGCGGTTAGACATTCCCTCTATCTTTTGTTCATTTCTTCTTTTGAGTTCTCTGTATAAAGATTGTAAGGCTAATTTAGAAGACAATTCCGCTAATATTCCATTTTCAATAGTTGCAAACTCATAAGAATTAATTGTCAGCAAAGAGGGTTCGTAGATGATTTTTTGCTCGATGGAATCGAAGTCTATAATGGAATCGTATTTTCCTCCTTTTAGCTTAAATTTGTAATAGACGGTATCACCACGATAATGAAACAAATCGCCCATATTTCGTTTTAACACCGGGCTTTTTTCTACAACGTGGTACATATAAGCTCGCTCTTCGGGAGTAAGCATCACGTTTTGTGCTTTTGCATAGAACAAAAGACTAAGTAGAAATGTAAGTAAGCTGTATTTTGTCATTTTTTATTATTCTATTTACTCTACATAATCAAGATAAGTACCAAATATCCGGATAAGATTTTTTAGCTGTTTTTTTTGCTCTTATCACATTTTGCGTTAGGGATTATTAAACAACTGTAAAAACAGTTGAGTTTTTGAGCTAACGTAAAAATTTAGGTAATTTCATAATCCATTGATTTTTAGTGTTATATTTTAACGTTAGTTGGAATCCCTAACGCGAGCAAAATAGACGATATAAAGCGTTTTTTAATTCCTTATCCTTAGTAGAGGTTAATTACAGATTGTCTATAAGTTAAAAATTAGTTCTTTTCATTTCACTCGTCGTTATTTTTGCGAACCATAGCTACGGCTATGCTTCTTAAAAATGCCTAGATTGAAAAGAAAATAATTTAATTTCACTTTTATACCCAAATTGTAAATAATCTCTTCATAAAAATTTTCCATAGCGGGTGCTATGCAAAATTTTTATTCATCGTCAAAGAAACCAAAAATTCACTTTCTATCCGCCAATTTCGCTCGCGTTAGGGATAGAACGGCGTGTTTGAACTCCTTTTGGTTTGTTGCATATATGCAAACCAAAAGAGTGAGTAGTGATAGCCCGACCTTTACGGCGTTAAACTATTTTTGCGTTGGAACGCAATAATAGTTTTATGCCGTAATGGGAACGCCCAACAATCTATTTTACAACAACCCTATTGCTTTTAATCGTTCGTTCAGATACTCTCCCGCAGTTATATCTTCGTATTGTTTAGGATGGTTTTCGTCTATACATTCAGGCAAACAATTTAATGGCATATCGGGGCGAGGATGCAAGAAAAATGGGATTGAATAACGGTCTTCATGCCATTTTTCTTTAGGAGGATTGACAACGCGGTGAGTTGTTGAACGCAATTTATTATTAGTAAGGCGTTGTAACATATCTCCGACATTGACCACGATATGATTTTCAATTGAGGTTACCGACACCCATTCATTTTTCTTATTCAAAACCTGTAATCCATCTGCCGACGCACCGACTAATAAGGTTATTAAATTAATGTCTTCGTGTTCTCCGGCTCGTACTGCATCGTGTTCGGGATTGACGATTGGCGGATAATGAATGGGACGCAATATGCTGTTTCCGTTGTGAATGTATGGGTCAAAAAAGTTTTCTTCTACTCCTAAATATAAAGCTATCGCACTCAATAATTTCCTACCGGTTTTTTCAAAGGTTTGAAAGGCTTCTTTTCCTTTAGGTAAAAATTCCGAAACTTCTGACACGTTGATATTTTCCGGATAAATTTCTTTTATTGGGTCATCGTCCTCCACAAATTGCCCGAAGTGCCAAAACTCTTTTAAATCTCCTGCTTTTCGGTGTTTTGCGTGTTCTTTTCCGAAGGAAGTGTATCCTCTTTGTCCGCCAATACCTTCAATTTCGTATTTTGCTTTTTCTTCAGTTGGTAAAGCGAAAAAATCCCTAACACGAGCATAAAAATCTGCTATCAACCTCTCCTCTATTCCGTGATTGCGAACGGCAACAAAACCTATTTCTTCGTAAGCTTTTCCGATTTCCTGAATAAATTTTTCTTTCCTTTTATTATCGTTTGATAGAAAATCATTTAAATCAACCGATGGAATTCCTTTTGGTGTGTTCATTTGATAAGTACCTTAAATTTGCCCAAATATAGCACATAATTTGATTTTTTACCGTATCTTACCAAACAGGAAAGATAAAACATTACATCTGCTAGTGAAATTCTATTCCAAAGCCAAAATCCGCATCATTATTGGAAACCCCGATTTTTCGATACTCGCCGTAGCTAAGGCTACGCTTAAGTACCACAAAACGGGACTAGACCAATACTAATGCGTATTTTGACTTTTCATAATGAAATCACTTGCGAATGTAGGATTAAATTGATTATGCAGTTTTTAATAGACATAATTCTACAAATTGTTGTTGGAGGAATTTACTTGTTGTTGGCATTAGGAATAATCTTGTCGTTTTGTAAATCTATGCACGATTATTTTAATAGCTTTAGAGAATAACAAAAAAGCCCATCCGAATGGACAGGCTTTTATTGTTTGACTCTCTTTAAATCTTTAAGCTAAAGCATTTTTTAAATCTTCGATTAAGTCTTCGGTATCTTCCACACCTACGCTCAAACGGATAAGGGTGTCCACTACTCCACTTTTTTCTCGTTCTTCTTTTGGTATAGCTGCGTGTGTCATCGTTGCAGGATGACCTACTAAAGATTCTACGCCTCCTAAAGATTCGGCAAGGGTAAATAGTTTTAGATTTTTTACTATTTCAAGTGCTTCTTCTAACTTATCTCCTGCCAAAGTAAACGATACCATTCCTCCGAAATCTCGCATTTGTTCTTTAGCAATATCGTGATTTTTGTGTGTTATAAGTCCAGGCCAATATACCTTCTCTACTTTGGGATGACTTTGTAAAAATTCTGCAATAGCTTTTCCGTTTATACAATGTTGTTTCATTCTCAAGTGCAAGGTTTTAATTCCCCTAAGCACTAAAAATGAATCCATAGGACCGCATACCGCTCCTGAACTGTTTTGAATGCGATACATTTCGGTTGCTAAATCATCATCTTTTACAACTAAAACTCCCATAACCACATCCGAATGTCCTCCTAAATATTTAGTAGCAGAGTGCATCACAATATCTGCACCTAAATCAAGAGGATTTTGTAAATACGGAGTGGCAAATGTATTATCAACAGCTAATAAGATATTGTTTTCTTTCGCTAATTTTGCCAAAGCTTTAATATCGATAATTTGAAGCGTTGGATTGGTTGGCGTTTCCACCCAAATCAACTTAGTTTTATCATTGATTTTTTCGGATACATTTTCAACCTCTCCCATAGGAACAAAGTGAAAAACAATTCCGTATTTTTCAAAGATAGTTTTAAATATGCGATAAGTACCTCCATACAAATCATTCGTAGAAATGACTTCATCTCCAGGGTTCAGCATTTTCATAACGCAGTCTATTGCCGCTAACCCGGAACCGAAAGCTGCTCCGTATTTTCCGTTTTCAATTGCGGCAACATTAATTTCCAAAGCATTTCTTGTCGGATTTAATGTTCTTGAATACTCATACCCTTTATGATTTCCTACACCATCTTGTATATACGTAGATGTTTGATAGATAGGTGTCATAATCGCACCCGTAGCAGAATCAGGCTCTAACCCCGCGTGAATAACTTTTGTTCCAAATTTCATTTTCTGTATTTTTTATACCTGCGAAAGTAATAATTTATAGGAGATAAATACGTCAAATCATCAACGAAATTGATTACCTACAACAAAAAAAGCCCTTAGCAAAATTGCTAAAGGCTTTGTTATAAAAATCAAACTAAAAAAATTATTTTTTAGCCCCGTAGTATTTTTTCTCTTTAATACGTGCAGCTTTTCCTCTCAGTCCTCTCAAGTAGAAAATTCTTGCTCTACGAACCGCACCTTTTTTGGTAACTTTGATACTATCAATAAAAGGAGAATTTACAGGAAATATTCTTTCCACAGCTGTATTTCCTGACAATTTACGAACCGTAAATGTTTCAGTAGCTCCCGAGCCTCTTCTTTGTAGTACAACACCTTGGAAAGACTGGATTCTTTCTTTGTCTCCCTCTTTAATTTTATAATCTACGATTACAGTATCTCCGGCTTTAAATTCCGGCAACGTTTTAATGTCGTTAATTTCGTTTTCTATCTCTTTAATAATATCCATGACGTGCAAATATATATGTCTAATTTCTTATTTCGGGGTGCAATGA
>JALWSJ010000338.1 GCA_026993705.1 Flavobacteriales bacterium | reverse complement strand
TTTCGTGAATGACCTTAAAAGCATTCATTTGAGTAGAATATGCGACTTGCAGATATTGAACCGTTAGATGCTCTCCCTTAAATCTCCATTTGTAATATGAAAGAGAATCTCCTTGTTCTTTATATTTCCCGGCAATGTTCGAATACAAGTCTATTTTGGTCGTGTACCATTTTTTATCTTTGGTAAGGCGATAGAGTTCTGTAATCAGTGAATCTGATTTTTTAAAGTTTTTGGTATCATTGTAATATTCCAAAACATGAATCATCGTATTTACATAATTGTTGGTATCTTTTAATTGAGCATATAAATCTGCAGATTGGAGATAATAAGAAAGTCCTTCTTTTTTTTTCCCCTCATAACGATAGATAAAAAAACCATACTCGTTATATAAACCCGCTTTTTCTTTTTTTAAATCCATTTTCTCTGCTAAAAAGAGAGCTTTTTGTACGTATGATTTTGTAGAATCTAAAAAATCCACTTTTTCGGGAGAGGAATTTTCGTGATACAAAGCAGCCAATCTTCCTAGTTTACGTACATGAATTTTGGGGTATTTTTCGGTATTTTTTAAATCATATATAATTTCAAACCCTTTCTTGAAGTTACGGGTTTTACGCATTAGTTCGGCTAAAGAGATACTAGCATCTAAGTATTTGTCTTCCCAACCTTGTTCTTGTGCTATCCTTATAGCTAGATTGTACTCATTAGCACTTTCTGTATATAAAGATACCTCACTGTATTCTATTGCCTTTTTTAGATGGTTATTGTACTTTTTTAAAATACTTAGTGAATCATTTTGCCCCAAAGCTGAATAACTGAGTAGATATAAAATGATGATATTGATTAGTCTGTGCATTGTAGTACTCGTGTATCACTTCCGATCTCTATAACTCTTTTTAGACCCTTGACTTGTTTTGTTCTTTAATTAACTCAACTATTTTTTCGGCAACCTCTTTTTAATTTTCAAATGATATTAATTAAAAATCGGGCAATCATATATTGTACTTCTGTCGTGTGAGCAAGCACTTATAACCAGTATAAGTTCGTGCGTGTTTGAGCTTCCGTAGCGAATGCTTGAAGTCGTGTAATCAAAAGAATATCCTAAAGTCAAGTACTTTGCAAAACGAAGTTTGAACATGGCTCCGATTTGGTCTTGGTTTCGCCAACCTATTCCTATTGAGAAGTCTTTGCTAAATTCTACCATTAGATTTAAGTCTAACGATGGTGTTGTTACCCATACGTACTTTAACATAGCTGAAGGTACAAGATTGATTTTACCGACATCAAATCTTTTACCACCCACGAGGTAATGATGCCATCGGCTTCGTGTATCTTTTGTTCCTGCTACTTTCCATTTATTTTTGGCTAGTTGCTTTATGCTGTAACCGGCAAACCAATCTTTGTTTTTTAAAAATATACCCGGTAAGAAATCGGGGACAATAAGTGCGTTTTGAGAACCGCTCACCAATGGATCATAACTATTGTTTAGCGTTACTTTTGTGGCGTCAAATTTTAATTGATGAATACCGGCAAAAATTCCTACCGATGCAGTAATATCTCTTCCCATCGGGAAATGGTAAGCATATGCTAAATTGATTGATGTACGAGCAAAAGGACCTATTACATCGTTTTCGACATACATTCCTATTCCGTGTTTGGTTCCGTTTACTGACCTTCTTTTGGGAGTAAGGGCTGTTGTAAAACTACCGAATCCTGTTGCAGGAGCTCCTTTTAAATTCATCCATTGTTTTCGATAGCCTAAAGCGAATTGCAAGCACGATTTACTTCCTGCCATTGCCGGATTTAGAGCAAAATAATTAAAATTGTATTGGCTGAATTGAACTTCTTGTTGTGCTGTTCCGATTTGAGTAAAGAGAAACAAGAACAGAACCAGTATCCCGACGATGGAATTGTGTGAGGGTGCGTTAGGGATAGAACGGCGTGTTTGAACTCCTTTTGTGTTGTTGCACCTATGCAACACAAAAGAGTGAGTAGTGATAGCCCGACCCTTGGGGAACGCCCAAATATTTATCTTTCCTGTCTCCTTCTTTCTCATTACCATAGAATTGTTAATGTACCTACATAAACGCTCTTCTTCCCTCCGTTTTTTAAGTCAATGGTATAGAAATATGTTCCTGCGGGAACTCTTTTTCCTCCTTTTTTGCCGTCCCATTGTTTGGCATTGGTGTATCCTATGGAATGAAATACTTGTTGCCCCCATCGGTCGTAAACTTTGACTTCTGCTCCGGGGTAGTTTTCTATTCGGCTTATTACCCAACGGTCGTTGTACCCGTCCTCGTTTGGGGTGATGGTGTTGGGTACACTTATCGGCTCAAAGACATTGACGACGACATCATCGACATACGTACATCCGTTATCGGCGGTGTAAGATAAATAATATGTGGTAGTTTCTTCGGGTGATGCTACTGGGTCTAAGGTTGTAGTTGAGGAAAGATTATTGGGAGGCGTCCATTCAAATCCGTTGGGTGCTGTTCCGTTAAGCGTTGTACTTTCGCCTGTTGCTATGGATACGTCTTGACCTGCATCTACGTTGTATTCTACGCCTAATCCCGTGGCTACAATATTGAATGTGCATGATGCGGGATTGGTAACTCCTACTCCATTTAAATCTCCATCGACTAACACATAATAAGTGGTATTGGGTAATAAATTCGGTGCTGAAAGAGAAAAATCTGTGGATTGATTGGATTCGCAATTAGAAACGGCGGTGTAGGTTGACGCATCACAAGGGGCACTTGCTAAGACGACTACGGCTTGTATTTCGTTATCGTAGGTTGGGTCGTTGTTGCAATTGATATTGGAAAAATTAACCGACACGTCTCCGCCTTGATCGTTGGTGGTAAAGCTAAACCATACGGTGTTATCGAGAGCAAAACAGAAATCACCTGCTGTTGAGCTTCCGTCTGAACAACCTGCACATGCGGATACTGTTGCATCCGTATTGGTTGCTAAAACGGGTTGATTGCCACAAAGTGTTGTTGCATTAGCACAATCATCATTGGCGGGTTGTGCCCAAGAAAGTTGAGCAACTAACAACACTAATATAAAAGGGATAATCTCTTTCATGTGTTATCGATGTATTAAAAATTCCGGAGCTTGTGCTAAGTTGATTTCCTCTAATCGTTCTTCGGCACAACGGAAGGTTCGACTTGGAAAATTCTGCATCATATCGTAGTCGTGTGTTGCCATAATCACGGCTTTACCGTTATTGCGTATATCGAATAGGATTTTCATGATTTCGTTTGTCGTTTCAGGGTCTAGGTTTCCTGTGGGTTCATCGGCTATAATGAGTTCGGGATCGTTGATTAATGCCCGGGCTATGGCTACTCGTTGTTGTTCTCCGCCTGAAATTTGGTGTGGGAATTTATTTTCACTCCCTTGCATACCTACTTTAATAAGAAGCTCTTGAACTTTTTGATACATTTTGCTTTTGTCTTTCCAACCGGTGGCTTTCATTACAAACAGCAAATTATCTTTTATACTTCTGTCGGTCAGCAATTGA
>JALWSJ010000337.1:1671-3528 GCA_026993705.1 Flavobacteriales bacterium | reverse complement strand
GTCCGTCCTAAAGCTACGTTGTAAAGTCGAGCATCGCCTGTTACATTTTCTTTGGCTTCGGGTAAACCGTAGATGTGCAAAGTGAGGACATTATTTTCGGTAAAATTCCCCATTTGATGAATTAGGTCGTGCCCTACCCCAACTACTTGACCATACGAAAAATTTGTGCGAGATAAGGTCTTTATTGTGTTTTGTTCTTTTCTAAATACGGCGTGTTCATTCTCCCCAAAAATTTGCACTGCTCCCCAGGTGGCATAACCGTGATCGTGTATTCCTGAAATATCTCCTTTAACCCACGACATTACCATAATTTCAAAATTAGGGGATTTATACACCATTTTTCTGCCGTAACTATCCTTTGTAGAATGGTTAAAATCTGCCCACGGCAACAAATCCTCTGCTTGAACCTGTGCGTCCTTCACTATCTTAACAACTTCGGGAGGTTGAAACGCTTCTTTTTGAGATAGATTGTCTATAATTTGTTGTATAGACGTTGGAAATGTATGCTTGTTCATCTTATTATTTTTTGCAAATATACTTTTCTGTTTTTGGTAAAAAGGTAACCAAAATCACTTTTCTGTTTTAAGGATAAAATCGCTCCATTTTTAAACTACCACTGTTCTTAACTTCTAATGTGTTTTTTACTGATGGGAAACGACTTCGTTCTCCTGTATGCGGATTAACCCAATAGGTAATCTGCTCCTTTGTTTCTGCATTTGAGAAACCTATTTTGCGAAAAGCTTCTCCCCTTCCCCAATCCAAGTCTATGTAGGTCATTATGTGGTCGGGATGCATTTCTCTTTCATAGAATTTTAATAGTTTATCCAATCCTCCTACCACCGTTATATTTGCTTTTGTGCAATAGCGTATCAATTCACTTGAACGACCTACGTCTAAATTTCGTTGTCCGCTAAACGTTGCTACCGATAGTAATTCTTTATCTAAAAATAATCCATATTTGTGTTTTGATTTTGTTGTTCCATAAATGTGGTGCTTATTCAAAAACTCGTCTGCGACTTCTTTATCTATCCTTATTACTCGGGTTTTGCGTGCAAATATTCGCTTATTTTGCCCAATAATTGAGTTTATCTTACTCAATATAACCAATGGTTTTCTTATCCACCAATCTTCGTAAACAACAAAAATACCTTTGTTATATTTTTCTGAGACATAGTTTTCAAAAGGTAAAAACCTAACAAGTTCCGTTATGTTTTTATGCTTGGAAAAATGATTTTCTAAAGCTGTATAAAATTGATATTCGGAATTACTTTTCAATAGTTCTGAAGGTTAAATTTATTCTTGGTTCAACAAATTTCTTCGTTTTCGGCACTTCGTGTTCCCAAAAGTGCTGGGTTTCATCTTTTACTATGAGCAAACTTCCATGCGTTAGGTTAAGACTGAAATTATCAGGGGAAAATTTGTGTCGCATTTTAAATTTTCGAGTTCCTCCAAAACTTACCGATGCAATTAATGGGTTTTTCCCTAATTCCTTTTCATCGTCAGAGTGCCACGCTATGGAGTCGTTTCCATTACGATATAGATTTAGCAATACGCTATTAAAAGAAATTTCACACTCTTCTTCTACCCTTTTTTTTATCGCTAAAAGTGGTTCAGTCCAAGGTTTTGCAGAAAGAGAAATCCCCGAAAAAGCATAATCCGATTGTTGTTCTCCGTACCACGCCATCAATCTGGGACAAGAAATGTCTTTTTCGTACATTTTAATTTTTTCTTGTTTCCAATGCGTTTCTTTCATCAGCACGTTGAAAAAGAAATTACTTTGTTCCAAATTAAAAAACTTAGGAATGTAAATGTATTCTCCGTCTTTCAATTTAACCATTTGCACAGGCTATTCAAAAA
>JALWSJ010000337.1:0-1661 GCA_026993705.1 Flavobacteriales bacterium | reverse complement strand
GTTGATTCATATTACCAATACTTAAAAATCGTTGTAATAATTTTATAGCCCGCCATTATTGTACCTTTTAGTGTCCCAGAAACTTTTGATTTTCCTATTCTTACTTTGTAATCAACGGGAACTTCTACGCACTTCATTTTAAGTTTGCAGGCTTTTACCTGCATCTCTACTGTCCAGCCGTAGGTAGTATCTTGCATATCAATCGCCAATAAACTATGATATTTCACAGCTCTAAAAGGACCTAAATCAGTAAATTCAACCTTGTACAGTTTTTTAATTAAAAAAGTAGCTAACCAATTTCCAAAAAGTTGTTGCGGAGTCATCGACATTCGTTCTTTTCTTCCTAAGGCTCTTGAGCCAATCACCAAATCCGCATCTTCTTCTAATATAGGACGAACGACCTCTGGCAACTGTTCTGGATAATCGGAATAATCGGCATCAAGAAAAACAACAATATCTGGAGCAATGTTATTTTGCTTTAAATATTCCATACCTTTTAAACAAGCATATCCGTAACCTTGACGGGGTTCATCTACTACAATAGCACCTGCTTTTTTAGCATTGATTCTCGTTTCATCGTTTGAATTATTATTGGCTACAATAATTTCTTTCACCCACTCTTTAGGAATTTCTCGAATTACATTCCCAACCGAATTTTCTTCATTAAATGCGGGTATAATTACCGTTATATGAGGCTTTTGCATCTTACTTGTTTAAAATGATTGCTTTTACATATTGAGCTTTTCTGTACTCTTCCTCTGTTCCTTCTCCTTTTTCTGGACCTTGTACTAAGGTGATTTCTTCAACAATTTCAAAACGCTGTGGATTAATCCCACGCTTGTATAAAGCTCTTTCTATGTTCAATTTTAAATCTTCGATTCTTACATAGGCTAGTTTCTCCTTTACATATATAGGGCTTTTCCCAGTCTTACTAGAAGAACCTTCCAAGGACACTTTCACTATTCCCTTCTTATAAATTTCAGCAACCAATCTATCGATAAAAGTTGCAAAGTCATAATCCCTTGGATTGATAGCTTCTTCAATATCTTTATAATAATGCACATATCCTTCAACACCTTTATTATCATCTGATACTTTATAAACAGGAATAATTTTCAGATACTGAAATTGCTTATAAAATAAAGGTTTAAAATTCCGTTTATTCATTGGTGGACCTATAACTTTATCTTCTATTTCGACTTCTATTTCTTCGATATTTACACCTTTAGTTTGCAAGTCTTTCTTTAAGGTTTTTGCCGAATTTTCACCTCTTAAACGTGCAATGTATTGGTTTTCAAACTTATCCGAAGCGTACTTCCATTTTGATGCACTACTCACTACAATTAATTTAATTTTATCCTCGTTACCCTTAGCATATAATGCCAAATTATCAAGAAATATTTTATACTGCTCTGAAGTGGTATCTATATCTCGTAAACCATTTGTGAAATACTGCATATAAATCGGTAAAGCCAATTGAGAAAAATGAAACACTTCAGGACTTTTTTCAACTACTTGATTCCGAACAATAGAGTCAGCCACAGCAATTGTAATTCGTTCATCGTTGTTTTTCGCTAATATAAAAGCATCTTTATATCCTTTTTCTTTAATCAATTTCAACGTTTCTTTCGCCTTAGCTAAATTAGGATACGTCCCCACTC
>JALWSJ010000336.1 GCA_026993705.1 Flavobacteriales bacterium | reverse complement strand
AATAAGTAGTATTATTCTTCTAACATACTGAAAACCAATGTTTTAATCAAATCATTTAACACTTATTTTCCTGATAGTCAGGGGAGTAGATTTTTTGTCATGTACTAAACAAAAAATTACTTTTCTTTTTTCTATCCACATAGCTCTCCGAATTATCAATGTTTTTCTCAATATTCTCAGCAGCCTTTAGACTCGTTCTGTCGGTAAAATCTTTAGGAAGTTCTCCCTTGCTCGTGAGCGGTTGGTAGTGATTGAAGTCTTGTGCTTTTATACCTTTTAAAGCAAAAAACAAGAAGAATCCTTATAAAAGTTTTTTCATTTAAAGATGGTGTTAAAGTTTTTTGCGACGAATATAGCTTAAACTCAATAAGAAAATGCTAATTGTTAGAATAACATCCCTACACTTACTTTAAAGTTTATAAAATTGATATATTTTAAGTCCTTTCCAACATAATCACGAAACAAATAAACATAATCCCTTGGATAACCGCCATTCGCAGAGCTGTATTTATATTTAGGAAACGCTAAAACATAAAAATTAAGTATTCCCTCGTATTTGAAAAAAAACCTATTAAACACTTTGTTTTCTCCAAAACCCACTGTAAATTTAGGAAGTGTCAAAACGCCATGCAACACATCTTCTGTATAAACTTGATGTCCATAACCAATATCAACAGATTGAATAACAAACCCCTCTTTAAGTGTCGAGGATATTGAACTTCCAACACCTAAGCTGATATACCTGCCCACCGGAGCAATGAAATTATTACTGTAAAATTTGAAATTTACACCAAATTCTTTAGTGAAATATGGAACAACATCTTCTTTGGTTGCTATGCGTTCTTCATTTAACAGGACAAAACTTCTTCTCATATAATTATAGTTCAGAGAAACAGATAACTTTCTACTAAGTGTATAACTCAAAGATATGCCGGTATTCAAATTATACCGTATTAACTTATGTTTTGAATTATCAACTGACCTCATATTATATTGCTGAGATTGTTCATCGTAAACAAGGGCATCTCTCTTATCAGATTCAGATATACCTATGTGAGGTAAAATATTGATATCTCCTTCAACAGAAAATCTTTTTCCCATATAACCGGGTACTTGTGCGTAATTATCCCCTATCAATATTACCAGTATAAAAATAACTATATATTTCATCTTATTTTTGTATTTGTTTAAACATATCGTACATCAAAGAGTTAATATTCGCCTTATTTACCTTCATCTTTTTTAGTACAATCAAATTTGCCATTACTTGTTTATTTTGTTCTAAATTATACCACAAGTTATAATAATAAGATGAATAAGCGGGAGAAAGAGCATAGTGCAGACCAAGGGGGAAGAGAGGAAAATAAATGGCTGTAAGAACTAAAACACCAATAACGTTTTTCTTTTCTTCTTTATATTCTAATATCCCTGTAAAAAGAAAATAATCAGTATTATATTTTTGAGGTAAGTATTTGATGTATTCTGATTCAGATGGGATAATATCCCAATCATCTTTTAAATCTTCATGCATCATTATTTCACCTACCCAATCGTTAATTTTAGCTAGGTCGTTGTATTTTTTAACGTCAGAAGAAGAAAATATCTTTGGAGAAAGAATTTCATATTCAACACCCGAAGCATCGGCTACGTCCTCTACTTGTTGATAAAATTTATATTTTTTTTCTTCCGCGTTTTCTAATTTTTGTCCTTTTCGCTCATCAACAACGAAATAATCGGGGTCTACAATTACTACTTTATTCGTTTGAACCCCCGTTTTTTTATAAGGATTTTTCTTAAATTCTTTTTCCTTCTTTTTTTCCTCCCTTTCTTTTTGAAGTTGTTCTCTATAACTTAACTCTTCGTTATTTTTATTATCTTTTTTTTCTAAACTTTCTACCTCCTGCTTTGCTTCACTAAACCACTGTTTAAGTTCACCTGTATTGGGAGTATTAAACAAATACTCAAAGTGAAATTTATCATTCAAACTATTTTCATTAGTAACATCAATCACTTCTTGTTGCTTTTTTATTTTTCGTAGCTTCGCATATTTACTTGAACGTTCTTCTTCTTCTTCTTCTTCTTCTTCTTTTGTACTATTTTCAGCTGTTGATTGTTCTGACGCTTTTTGCCGTTCTATTTGGTGATACTTATCAAAATCAAAATCATTTGTAACCAAATCTTTAATTAGGTTTTTCATTCGTTTCTTAGTGGTTTCGTCTTTGCCGTGCGTCAGGTAATACTCATTAAGATAATTTAATGCCAATGACAGTATTTGCTCATCGCTTAATTTATCGAAAAAATAATATGCTGCACTTATCTCACCTTCGTAATCATCATAATTGTCTGTTATATTGAGATAACGATTGTCTACTTTGTATTTGGCTATGCCATACAAAGCTTTTGATATGTTCTTTTTTAGAAAATCACTTTCCGGATATTCTTCTTGTAATACTTGAGCATTATAAATAGCTTTCACATAATCTGCACTTTTATTACTTAAACGAATACCTTCAAAACGACAGATATTTCTAACGTGTTTAAATAATTCTTTTGATTGGATATAGCGTTTTCCACCTTTCTTATCCTGTATCAATCTGGTTATTTGCTCTCTTCTTTTTCTGATATTGGGATGAGTGCTTTTTGTATCGTCATAATCATCATCAAAGTTAATAGAAACAATGGTGTCTAATTTTAGACCTTCGGGTATTTTTACCACTTCCGTTTCAAAATCTACATATTCAAAAGGATGCTCATTAATGGGTAAATAAGAAAATTGCAACACATCAAAAACGTTAAGTGCTTCTTTGATGGAATATCCAGCTTCTCTAATCCAATAGAACCCCATAGAATCTGCTTCGAACTCTAATTTTTTTGAATAATTACTTAACCGAATGATGTCGTCATCATAACTACTGTATTTGTATTTCCCTTGTTCCTTGGCTATTTTTGACGATTCAATAAACGTATTGATAACGTGTTTTCTTTTGTAATGTACAATTTCGTGTGCTAAGACTTGAGCTAATTGAGCTTCATTCTCTAATTGTGCAATTAAGCCCAAGGTAATAAATATCATCCCTTGATTGGTAGAAAAAGCATTGGTTATATTCGATTTCAGGCAATAAAATCTTAGTTCATTTCTTAGTCCCGGGTCATTTTTTAGCAAGTTGTCAGCCACTTGATTGACATATTTGGAAACTGTATCTCCAAATAAAACACGTCCACTCATTAACAACTCATCTAACATATAGTTGGCCTTCAGTAAGAAGTTGCTTTTCTTTTTTCTATCCACATAGCTATCTGAATGATCGATGTTTTTCTCGATATTTTCAGCAGCCTTTAGACTGGTTCTGTCGGTAAAGTCTTTAGGAAGTTCTCCTTTACTCGTGAGCGGTTGATAATGATTGAAATCTTGTGCTTTTATACCTTTTAAAGCAAAAAACAAGATGAATCCGTATAAAAGTTTTTTCATTTAAATTGGGTTGTGCCATTAATAAAGACGCTTAAAAGACTCTGTTAAATGGTTAATAAAAATGACA
>JALWSJ010000335.1 GCA_026993705.1 Flavobacteriales bacterium | reverse complement strand
TCTATGCACTCATTCCACTTGCGTTAGGGATAGAAACGGCATCCTTTTGCCCTCCCTCCTTTTGGAGGGCAAAAGATATAGTGGATAGCCCGACCCCGAATAAGCAAAAAGCTGTATCATTTGAAAATAATACAGCTTTTTGCTTATTCGGGGGAACGCCCTAATTATTATACTACTGAATGATAATTTTTTCGGTCATTTTTATCTCTGAATCGTTAAAAGTATTTAGTATATAATTCCCTTTACTTATACCTGTTATATCTATCGGCGTGTTTAATTTATAACTACTTATTCTTTTTACTTCTCTACCTGTAATATCAAGTAATATGACCAAATACGTAGCTGTACCTCTCCCTGAAATCGTAATATTGGAATTAGTAGGATTAGGATAAACTGAAAGCGTTTGATTTTCCTTTTCCTCCTCAATTCCTACGCTGGAATTACAATTCCACATATATTCATAACCTTGTAAATTAACCGATATATCTGAATAAAATTTTATGGTCAATGCCCCTCCCGTTGAGATAATCATATTAGGCGGAGGAGTTCCATTACAATACCTTCCTATTAAAGGAGCTGTTAATGAGTTTCCGTCATAAACTTCTATATAATCATAATCACAATTTACCTCTTCTTCTACATCAAATGTTGGGAACGATAAAAATATTTGAGAAGCAAACGGTGGCTCTATCACGGTTATAAATGTTTCATTATTATCATAATTACCATTTTCACCGCCTGAATCAAATTTAGAACCTGTGCATGTTTCTGCCATTTGAAAACGGCTATCGTTACAATCCCAAGATATTTTAAAACCTTCATGTGTTACAGAATTATCCGAATAAAACACAAAATACACACTTCCACTATTGCTGATATAAGAATTTGGACTAGAGTTTTGCCCCGATACAGAATCCAAAAGCATCCCTGTATTATCAACACCATCATAAATCAACAAATAATCAAATCCACTCTCTATGTCATAAAAATCCAAATTAAACATAAAAGAATTTCCTGAGTTTGGAGAGAGTAAAGCATAGCTTGTTTGATTGTCAGTGTAGTTTGACGC
The DNA here is from genome assembly GCA_026993705.1 of Flavobacteriales bacterium. Taxonomy (GTDB): domain Bacteria; phylum Bacteroidota; class Bacteroidia; order Flavobacteriales_D; family Parvicellaceae; genus S010-51. The sequence continues at coordinate 2,482 of JALWSJ010000335.1, read as the reverse complement.
ACTTCCTCCGTCGTCAAACAACTCACCTACACATTCTGTTCGTTCGATGGTTGTACTCGGAACAAAATTCGTACAAGGTAAAGTATCAGAAACAAGGATGAAATCTGTCTTTATCGTTTGATTGGTTCCGCAACTACTACTAGCAGTTAACGTAACTGTGTACGTCCCATTAGTTGTATAAGTGTGAGTAGGTGAAACCAAGGTAGAGGTAGTTCCATCTCCAAAATTCCAAACGAAATTAGTTCCATTTACTGATAAATTATTAAATCCAACCGTAAAAGGAGCTTGACAAGAAACAGAATCATCTAATGTTACAAAATCAGCATTTACAACAGGTTGATAAGGACTCCCCAAACCAACAGCATACCAAGCATTCACTACTGCTTCAACCTCCGGAGAACAAGCTCCATACAAATCAACTGCACTTTGAATGGTGTAAAATCTTGACTCATTAAAATCTGAACTATTCACTAAATAATGAACCAATGTCCTAAATGCTATTTGTTCTGCTTTTACCATACCTACCCCACTAAACGAGTACGAATTGCCAAGGTCATTAACTCCATTTCCTCCATTTACGAGTAGATAATACCAATAATTTTGCACATTGCTGTTAGTATGCACACCTCCATTATCACTTCCACTAGTAGTAGAAATCCAATAGTTCCCCTGATATGTATCCGGGTCGCTCACTGAATTAGGATCACCAAGATTTCTGATGATAGAACCTCTTTCATCACCCATTAGCCAATTTGCAACATTGGGCTTGGCAAACCATTCTATAGAAACTCCGAAAATATCACTAAACGACTCATTTAAAGCTCCCGATTCTCCGTTGTAAATTAAATCCGCAGTATTAGAAGTCAATCCATGGGTAATTTCATGTCCGACAATATCAAGTGTTGTGTAAGGAGTTGAACCACTACTCCCGTCACCGTAAGTCATTCGCATACCATCCCAAAAAGCATTCGCATAATCTACATCGTAATGAATATAACTCAACAAAGCAAAACCGTTCCCATCGATACTATTTCTTCCGTGTATATTCATGTAATAATCATAAGTCATTTCTGCTCCCCAATGAGCATCTAAAGCATAAAGATAACTTGTCGGAGTTCCTGTGTTCCACGTTGCATTGGTGTTATAAAAGTCTGTTGCTAAAGAATAATCTACATCGTTTTGCATATCATACGTTTCTACACCATTTCCTCTACCTGTTTCTCTCAATCGGTACACACTTCCTGTATAATCACAAGTAAAGGTTTGGTTACCACTAAACCCTGTATTTCCTGTTGCAACAACATCTGCATCATGAATTACTTTGTTCTCTCCTAAAACTTTACCAGTAGTTGCATCGACATAAACGTATGCACGATAGACAGGCTTTTCAGCATAAATATCAAATTTATAAGCTAATTTCATTTGTTTTGAAATCGCCCTTTTGGCATCTGCATCTACAGAAGAATACCACACCAATTTACCCTTTGGATAATATGTAGCATCAGCATCACCTTTAAATTCTTTCAACCACTTTTCCTGTCCCGTATTTTCCCACATATATTTTGAGGCTCCCACAAATTCCAAAGCACTGCTTAATGCAGCTGTCTCATTTATCGTTTGAGAAGGCTCTGCCGGTACTCTATCTGCCAAAAAACCATTAATTGAAATAATCTTTCCATTAGAACTATGCACATTAAAACGCCCTATTTCTATTTCTTTTCCTTTTACCAATTGCTTATAACGGCTATGCAAAATACCCAACTCATCTTTTGTCTCAGATAGTAATTCATATTCCAAATCAAAATTATATTGCTTTATAAAAAACTCTTTTAACTCTTTAATCTCAGGCACAGTCCCCGATTTATCAAATTCTATAAATTGCGGTATCTTACTACCGTAAAAGTTTTCCGACTTACTGATTGTGTATTGAGCAAATGAACCTGAGGCACTACCTATAAGCACCAATAACAAAAGGACGAAGAATGAATAGTGTAATGATTTTAGCATAATGTATAGTTGTTTTAAACATTTCTTATTAAAAGAAACGTAAGAAAAATGAAAAGGTGGGGGGATAGAGTTATTTTTTTTGGCGTTCCCTTTCAAGAGTAAAAAACATAACGCTTTGCTTAATATTTTTTACTCTTGAAAGGTCGGGCTATCCGCTATATCTTTTGCCCGCAAAAGCGGGCGGGCAAAAGGATGCCGCTCCTATCCCTAACGCGACGAAAATGAGCGAGAAGAAAACGAAGTTTATTTTTCTTAGACGATGAAAAATTATTTTGCATAGCCCCAGCTATGGAAAATAATTTTGAAGAAGTATAAGGGAAATAAAAACGTTTTATGCCGTTCATTTTCTTCGTGTTAGGGATTCCAACTAACGTAAAAATATAACATTGATAATCAATCGATTATAAAACTGCCAATATTTTTACGTTAGCTCAAAAACTCAACTGTTTTTCACAGTCGCTTAATCGTCCCTAAC
>JALWSJ010000334.1 GCA_026993705.1 Flavobacteriales bacterium | reverse complement strand
CCGCAAGGATCCATCCAACATTGAGTAAAGTTTGGATCGTTAAGATAAATCTAAGTATCTTCAATCTTCCATATTTATCTCCCAACTTACCAAAAATAGGCTGAAATATCGCCGAAGTTAACAACGAAATGATGGATAAAAGGCCAAGAACAGCGTAGTTATATTTAAATTTGTTTATCAACATTACAGTCGCGTATGGGCCAAAAATATTCATTGTAAATATCCATCTTGACAGAGAAAACATGAGTCTTTTATAGTCATTCGATGAATTTAAAATTTTCAGGTAAACTCGGTGATCGATCAACTTAATGGGGGTTGGATCATTATCTTGCATCAAAAAGGCAACAACATCCAACGCTCCAAATACCGAACCTATTGTAAAAACAATTAAGAAAGCCTGCAATCCCTTTCCAAATATATCAAGTAAATATCCAGCTGCCAAAGTAAATAGAGCTCCTACCACTTGAGTAGCGAAATTTCTGAAGCCAAAATACCTACCATATATGTCATGTTCTGTAACATCGGACATCCAACTTGTCCAAACCGGTCCCGCTACAGATGCCACTATTCGAAAGAAAAATAAAATAACCAATGCAACCCAAATTCTAAAACCGCCATTTATCAAGGATGTTAAGACGAGAATAAAGAACCAAGGCTTAAAAAGGGCTACACTTATTACAACGAATTTCTTCTTATTTGCAAATCCCTTACCTAATATTGCTAACAACAACGGTTGAACTACATTCGCTAACGGAGTCATGGCTCCGTATACACCCATGAGAGTCGTACTTGCTCCAAGCCATATAAAAAGGCCTGTAAGATAACTTCCTCCCGTAAAGGAACTCCATATAGTTGATAAGGAGCCTTCGATTATTGAAACTTTTCTAGCGTGGAGCTTTTGAAACTCACTCAGCATTCTGCTGGTTCAAAAATATTTGGTTAGAAAATAATAGAAAAAGTATGAACTTCTAGGCGTAATTGTTTAAATACCATTTTCTCAATATTTGATACCTCCTTCACTTAGTCCTTTTATCAAGAAATCTTGCCCAAATATTAACAGTAGTATCATTGGTATTGAAGCAAGTATCAAACCTGCAGATGTGTACCTAAAATTGGTTTGAAAAGTACTGTTTAGATATTGAAGGGCAACAGCTACAGGATACATGTTTTCGTTACTTAACACTATCAATGGCCACATAAAAGCATCCCATGCTCCAATGGCCATGAATATACCCCAAGTAACAACGGTTGGAATTATTTGGGGGGTCATTATTCTCCACCATATATAAAATTCGCCCGCTCCGTCTATTCGAGCCGCCTCTTCTAAAGAAAGTGGAATTTTTTTGTAGGCTTGTCTGAAAAGAATAACCGCAAATAAACTTGTTAGTCCTGGTAAAACAACCCCTGTATAAGTGTTAACGAGATGCATTTTACTTATTATTATGTAATTTACTATTACTCCTCCTGAAAATGGTAAAACGGCTGGAAGAAAAAGGTATATCCATGCAATTTTTTTCCCGTAGAAGTCATAACGTGCGAGAGGATATGCTGCCATCAAAGCGATTAACAAACCAAAAAATACACTTGCAGCTGTTATAATTATCGAGTTGAGAAAATATCGAGATAAATTAAGAGTGTTCCATACATACACATAGTTTTTAAAGTGGGGGGGAAAAGGTATTGTGAGGCTTGGAGGATAAGCAAATACATTTCCACCCGATTCAAAAGAAGTTTTAAGTGTCCAATAATATGGTAAAAGCATCCAAATAGCGATCACTATCATGATTGCCCACAAAAAAGTTATCTTTACTTTCTCAATTAACCTAATTCGTGAATTATCTTTCAATTTTCAGCCACCTCCGTCCAGCCTTTCTTAAGAAGAATGAAGTTTCCGATTATCCCAATAAAAGTTACAAATCCAAAGAGTATAGATACAGCTTGAGCGTATCCAAAATGCATATATTGAAATGCTTGAGTGTATGTAAACATTGGCATAGTTTGGGTAGCAGTACCTGGGCCACCACCAGTCATTATGTATACTTCAGTAAAAATTCCCATAGCTCCCATCGTTGACTGGAGAGAGTTAAAAAGTATAAATGGCATAATTAAAGGTAATTTTATTTTGTAAAAAATCTGACCCTCAGTTGCACCATCTACACGTGCAGCTTCTATTAAACTATTATTGATACTCTGAAAACCTGCCAAATAGATAAGCATATAATATCCTAACCCTTTCCATAAAGTGACAAACATTATAGCGAAAAGTGCAGTATAAACGTTAGTGAGCCAGCTTATTGGTGCGTTTATTATATGTAGGTTGATGAGAAAATAATTTAAAATTCCTTGCCTTTGAAAAATCCATTGCCATGATATGGCTGCAACTGTCATTGAAGTTACCATCGGCAGCATATATATTGCCCTGATGATTTTTATTCCACGTATTTTTCTGTCTACTAACCATGCCATAAGTAAAGAGAAAAATTGCATAGGAGGAACAATTAGGAGATATATAAAGCTGTTCTTTATAGCGTTCCAAAATAACGGATCATGCAAAACCTTTGTATAATTGGCAAATCCTACCAATTTCATAGGAGTTAAAAAATCGAATTTCGTGAAACTTATGAATATACCAAATCCCATTGAATAATACGAAAAAATTCCCATTAATACCACTGTTATAGATAAAAAGATCCATGCGATGATTGTTCTCCTAATTTTTAGTTTTTTGTGGTAACTTATATTTTTTTTCACTTTTTACATCAATCCTTTTCTAAGCTCCCTGTGAGTTCATTATGGAACGAAGTGAAAACACTATTTAAAAGTGTGTGTGTGTTGTCAAGAGAATACTCCCAAAACATCAAACCTGCCAATTTTCTTAGCTTGGCATATTTAACTTTACAGCTAATAGACTCATCATCATCATAAGAAATGAAGGTATTGCCGTTGAAGAGATACGGAGCTTTTGCTGTTTCATCCCAGTATCTCTTAAAGCCATTTTTATTTATGAATTCTTTGACAAGTATCGAGTAGCTATAAGTTTTCGTTCCATAACTCGTAGCTTTCTGATTCAAACCATTATTTTCATTTTTTACTCCTGTCCATGCTCTTCCATAAAATGCAGCTCCTATGACAATTTTATTTAATGGAATGCCTGATGCATTAAAAATATCGACAGCTTTTTGCACACTTGGTCCTTTCAAATCGCCATTTTGAGAAAATAAATTGGTATGATGTCCTGTAATTTTTGTGAAACTTCCACGCATGTCATAAGTCATTACGTTGACAAAATCTATGTATTTTACAAATAAGTAAGGTTCTGTATTTTCTGTGAAATATTTTCCTGCACCAGCGGCGATAGTTAAGAAATAATACTTTTTAAATTCTGTTCCCAATTTATTCAATCCTTCACGTATGTCTTTTAATAGTAAGGTATAGTTATGTTTATCCTCGAAGCTGGCATCTATTCCTGCTACAGAAGAACAGGGATATTCCCAATCTATATCTATACCGTCCATCTCTTTATTAGCTCGGAAAAAATTCAAAATTGATTCTGTGAAACGGCATCTGTTTTGTGAAGAAG
>JALWSJ010000333.1 GCA_026993705.1 Flavobacteriales bacterium | reverse complement strand
AAATGCAATTGATTTAGATGTTCATATATTAAGTGCCTGTGATACAAGTTCATGTTTGGCACGAGGAGATAATATAGCGACAGCAACGAATTTAGCAGCAGGCACTTATTATATAGTAGTAGATGGGTTTGGGGTAGCACCAGCTCCGGAGGGTAGTTATACCTTGACGGTAAACTGTACACCTATCCCGAATGGTCCGGGGACTTGTATAAATCCTGTTGCGATTACTTGTGGAACACCTTATAATGGTTCAACGGTTAATGGACAATCAACTTTTGATTCTTATAGTTGTGGTTCGCAAGCTGAGCAGGGTAAAGAAATTATTCATACATTAACGTTAACACAAGCATCTGATATATCAGCTGCACTTTCTAATTTGAATGGAGTAGATTTAGATGTTCAAGTTTTGAGTTCTTGTGATGCTATGACTTGTTTGGGAAGGGGAAATAATGTAGCTAATGTTAACGCCTTGGCTCCGGGAACTTACTACATTGTTGTAGATGGTTTTGGAACGGGGTCTGGTGCAGTTGAGGGGAGTTATACGTTGACGGTTACGTGTACACCAGTTAGCGGTGGAGGAAACAGCGGTTGTAATGAGTTGTTTTTCTCAGAATATTTAGAAGGAACGGGCTCGAATAAAGCTATTGAAATATATAACCCGACAAATGCCCTTATAAATTTATCTTCTTACCAAATTGAAATATATAGTAATGGTTCTGCGACAGCAACGGGAACAATAACCCTATCAGGAAATATCAATGCGTATTCTACTTATGTTGTTGCTAATCCAAATGCAGTTGCGGGAATTACTTCTGTTGCTGACGTAACTTCAGGTACATTAAACTTTAATGGTAATGATGCCATAGCTTTGGTGAAAAACACAAATACAATGGTAGATTTGATTGGTAAAAAAGGTGAAAATCCCGGTGTTGAATGGGTTGTAGGAGGTATCAGTACAAAAGATATGACGTTGGTGCGTAAAGCGAATGTGGGGCAAGGTGTTACGACCAATCCTGCAACATTTGATCCTTCTGTAGAATGGTTATCTTCCGGAATAGATGTTTTCTCAGGTTTAGGAGCACATACCTCAGATTGTCAATCAGGATGTACTCCTAATAGTTCTACTGTAACTCAATCAATTTGTCAAGGAAGCTCTTATACTTTTGGAAATCAAACATTGACAACAGCTGGAACATATACAGAAACATTCACTAATGTTGGTGGTTGTGATAGTGTAGTAACACTTACTTTGGTGGTTAATCCGCTACCGACTATTAGTGCAGGGTCGGATGTAACCGTAATAAACGGAACGGCTGTGACTTTATCAGGTTCGGGTGGTGTTAGTTATACTTGGACAAATGGAGTGCAGGATGGAGTTGCGTTTACGCCGGCAGGAACAAACTCTTATATTGTAACAGGAACAGATGCTAATGGATGCCAAAATACAGATACAGTTGTTGTAACAGTTATTGGTGGAGTTATTCAACCTTGTTCTGAATTGTTCTTCTCGGAATATTTAGAAGGTTCTGCACAAAATAAGGCTTTAGAGATTTACAATGCTTCTTCTTCTCCAATTGCCCTGGGCAGTTACACCATTGAAATTTTTGCAAATGGAGCTTCTACTGCTACAACTTCGATTCCTTTATCGGGTAGTGTACCGGCTTATGGTACGTTTGTTATTGTAAACTCAAATGCAAGTTCGGCAATATTGGCTCAAGCAACAATTGCTTCTGCCTCATTATCGTTTAATGGGAATGATGCTATTTTATTAAAGAAAAATGCTTTAGATACGATAGATATTATTGGAAAAATAGGTGAGAACCCCGGTGCTAGTTGGTCAGGAGGAGGTGTTTCAACCGTTGATATGACGATAAGAAGAAAATCTACGGTTCAAATAGGTTTGGTCAATAACCCTGCTACATTTAATCCTTCTGTAGAATGGGATACTTTTTCTATTGATGATGCAAGTGATTTAGGAAACCATTCTTCTGATTGTTCGGGTAATACTTGTACGGATAATATTACATTAAATGAATCTATTTGTCAAGGTCAATCATACACGTTTGGTTCACAAACATTGACGACTTCGGGAATGTATAATCAAACCTTGACGAATATGGCGGGTTGTGATAGTATTGTAACATTGAATCTAACGGTAACACCAACTAATGTAACAGTGCAAGACACAATGTGTGCCGGAGATACTTATACTTTTGGAACACAAACCTTAACGGTGGCAGGTACTTACTCTGAGACCTTTACCAATTCTTTAGGTTGTGATAGTATTGTTATGTTGGAATTAGCCGTTGCAAATCCGGTTACATCAAATATTACGGAAACGGTTTGTGGTTCTAGTTACACGTTTGGAACACAAACGATAACACAAGACGGAACTTATACGGAAGTGTTCCAAACAGTTCATGGTTGCGATAGTACCGTAACGTTGGATATTACATTTGGACAACCAGTTACGGTAGATACAATAATTCAGATTTGCCAAGGAGAAACGTATCAATTTGGGACACAAACGTTAACGCAAACGGGTAGTTATACAGAGGTGTTTACTACTTCAGGAGGTTGCGATAGTACGGTTAATTTAACGTTATCTGTTAATGCTACGCCTTTGATTTCAATTACGGAAAGTAATGGTGATTTGGTGGCTTCTTCAGGTCAAACCTACCAATGGTATTTGGATGGCACTTTGTTGCCGGGGGCTACATCACAAAATATAACTCCTACTTCAAATGGTGTATATACTGTTGAGGTGATTGCCTTTAATGGTTGTACAGGTACAGGAACTTATGATTTACAAAATGTGGGGTTAAATGAATATTTATCTTCTAATGATGTTGTATTAAAACCCAATCCTACAAAAGGTATTTTGTATGTGTCGGCTAAGAGAAACGTGTCGGTAGTGGTATACAATGTTATTGGTGAAGTTGTTCTTCGTTCAAGTACTCTGAAAAGTAATCATACAATTGATTTAAGCCAGAATAAACGAGGAGTGTATATGGTGAAAATCATTGATGAAAGTAATTCTAATATTGTGAAGAGAATTGTACTGAATTAAGATGGTGGAATAGTAGAAGTTGATTTGTATAGAAAGTGTACTCGTTTACGAGTGCACTTTTTGTGTTATTGGACGTAGTGTTTAAAGGAACTAAAATTCACTTTTTATGCACTCATTCCACTCGCGTAAGGGACGTATCTCTAACACATATAAAATGAGAACCATAAAATGTTTTTTTTCTTAGCACTTCTTTTACATGAGTTAGGAATCGTATCCCTAACACAGTTAATCTAAGCACAATAAAAAGTTTTTAGTATCCTTATACTTCTTCATATTTTATTTCCATAGCTTGGGCTATGCAAAGAAAATATTCATCGTCTAAGAACACTAAATTCCATTTTCTTTGCACTTATCTCAACTGCGTTAGGGATAGGAACGGCATCCTTTTGCCCTCCCTCCTTTTGGAGGTAAGCGTACGGTGAAGTACGTCTTGTAAGATGATTAAAATACACTGACTTTTGTACCTAAACAAAAAAAATAGAAATTTATGTTAGGATTAGGTACAGAACATACATACTGTTACTA
>JALWSJ010000332.1 GCA_026993705.1 Flavobacteriales bacterium | reverse complement strand
TTTGAACTTGATGAACCAAAAGAAGGGAATTTCCCTATTTTAAGAGTTTTGACTAAAGAGAAAAATGCCTATTTGATGGAATTGGGAGATAACCTCGAAAAGGCGGAACTAGAAAATGATAGGAAGCAAAATGATTTTGAAGAAAATTATATTAATCGTCATGCCCTAATTCTAAAGCCACAACAACCATTTGTTGATTGGTGTTTCAGTTTATATCCGGATTTGCCTGTTGAGGAAAGATTGGAATTTGAAGAGGAGATAAAAAATATAGTCAATATTTATTTGATAGAAGAAAATGAAGATGTAGAAAAATGGTTAATAAAGAAATTTGATAAATTCTTTATGATGTTATTAGATGGATGGAGTGAAAATAAAAAAGAATGGCCTCAAAATAGAAGTTACAAAATGTTTACTTCATGGTTTCGTGTTGATATATCAAAAGATGTCTTTGATACGGTAAGAAAACCTATTCAAAAAGCAGGAATTGATGAATAGCTTTTGAATATAAAATAAGTATATTTTTAAGAAACTTCCTTCACCAATTATTTTAACCCCATTACCTAAAAATAAATCAAACATGTATTTAATTTTTGATACGGAAACCACTGGTCTTCCTAGAGATTTTAAAGCCCCAATTACCGATACGGACAATTGGCCTAGAGCTATTCAAATAGCGTGGCAATTGCACGATGATATGGGGCGTTTGATTGAGGCAAAAGATTATTTAATTAAGCCCGAAGGTTTTGACATTCCGTTTCAAGCAGAAAAAATTCATGGGATTTCTACCGACTTGGCACTAGAGAAAGGAGAGCGTTTAGACTTTGTTTTAGAGGAGTTTAATCGAGTACTTGGACAAACAAAATTTGTTGTTGGACAAAATGTAGTGTTTGATGTAAAAGTCATGGGCAGTGAGTTCTACCGTAAAGGAGTGGAAAATCCATTGCAAGAATTACCTGTATTAGATTGTACGGAGGGTACTGCATCCCTTTGTCAAATACATGGGGGGAGAGGAGGCAAATTTAAGTTGCCAACTCTAACGGAATTACATGAATTTCTATTTAACGAACCTTTTGGTGAAGCTCACAATGCAACTGCCGATGTGGAGGCAACTACACGTTGCTTTTTGGAATTACTTCGTACTAAAAATTATTCAGCTGATGAGTTAGGTGTTGAACCTGAATATTTTGGGCGTTTTGCAAAAGAAAATCCTACGCAAATAAAACCAATTGGGCTTAAGCACTTAAATCTAAAAGAGGAAAGCGAAAAAATCCGTCGTAAAAAGGTACAAACAGACGGGGGAGACCTTACGGTTGATATTGCTGAGAATAGAGAACGGTTAAAAAACGTTCGTTTTTCACATCTGCACAATCATACACAATTTACCATACTTCAGGCTACAACTTCCGTAAATGATTTGATAGAGGCCGCTGTTAAGAATAAGATGCCCGCCGTTGCCTTGACTGATATCGGTAATATGATGGCAGCTTTTCATTTTGTACTGGCAGCTCAAAAACATAATGGAGGGATAGAAGGCAAAATAAAAGCAATAGAAGAACAGCTAAAAGCGGGTGTAAAGGAAGTTGAGGAAGATAATAGGGAGAAGAAAACCATACCATTAACTCCTGAAGATGTCTTAGATTTAGAAGAAGAATTAGAACAACTAAAACAGCAAAAAATTCTTCCCATTATAGGCTCTGATTTTAATGTCTGTAAGGATATGACCAATAAAACGGTAAAAGACTCTGGGTATAGAGTGCCTTTATTGGCTAAAAATAAAAACGGATATAAAAACCTAGCTAAATTATCATCTGCTGGACATGTGGAAGGTTTTTACTACGTTCCTAGAGTTGATAAAAATAAAATCATAGAATTTAAGGAGGATGTAATTGCTACAACTGGTGGTTTACAAGGCGAAATACCTCAGTTAATTTTAAATGTAGGTGAAAAGCAAGCGGAAGAAGCTTTTATATGGTGGAAAGAAACTTTTGGAGATGATTTTTATGTAGAGTTGAACCGTCATGGACTAGAGGAAGAAAAATTAGTCAATGATACTTTGCTAAAGTTTGCTAAAAAATACGATGTAAAATACTTTGCCGCCAACGACACTTATTACGTCAATAAATTTGATGCAGAAGCACATGATATACTATTATGTATAAGGGACGGAGAACGAAAATCTACACCGATAGGAAGGGGACGAGGGTTCAGGTTTGGTTTTCCGAATGATGAATTTTATTTTAAGTCGCAAGAAGAGATGAAAGAGCTCTTTATAGACTTACCTGAAGCCATAGAAACAGTTCAAGAAATTGTTGATAAATGCGAGCCTTACGGTTTGGCAAGTGATGTGCTTTTGCCAGCATTTGATATTCCAGAAGAATTACAAGACCCCCGTGATAAAGAAGACCCTTCGCTAAAGATTGGTGAAAACAACTATTTACGACACATTACTTACGAGGGAGCTAAAGAACGCTACGGAGAAATAACACCAGAAATACGTGAGCGTATTGATTTTGAGTTAGATGTTATTCGTAAAACAGGTTACCCTGGTTATTTTTTGATTGTTGAGGATTTTATTAGAGCAGCTAGAGAAATGGGAGTTTCTGTAGGTCCTGGTAGGGGATCTGCGGCGGGTTCAGTTGTAGCCTACTGTACGAAGATAACCAACATTGACCCCATAAAGTACGACCTACTATTTGAGCGTTTTTTGAATCCTGAAAGGGTATCCATGCCGGATATAGATATTGATTTTGATGATGAGGGACGGGGAAGAGTTATTCAATATGTGATTGATAAATATGGTTCCAGTCAAGTTGCTCAAATCATTACTTACGGAACAATGGCGGCTAAGTCTTCGATAAGAGATGCAGGGAGAGCGTTGGATTTACCAATTCCTGAAACCAATCGTTTGTCGCAGTTAGTTCCCGATATGAAGTTAAACAAATTGTTTTCGATGCCAGAGGAAAAACTCGCTGAAAAACTTTCACCAGAGCAAATGACGATGGCGGAGGAGTTAAAAATGCTTCTCAACAAAAAGAATTTAGAAGGAGAGGTAATCCGTCAGGCGAAAGTCATTGAGGGGTCAATGCGTTCAACGGGAATACATGCTTGTGGTGTTATTATTACACCAAGTGATATTAGAGAACACGTACCCGTAGCGTTGGCGAAAGATTCTGAAATGTGGAGTACACAATTTGACAATTCTGTTGTCGAAAGTGCTGGATTGCTTAAAATGGATTTCTTGGGCTTAAAAACGCTTACCTTAATTAAGGATACGCTAAAAATTGTAAAAGCTCGTCATGGAGTAGAAATAGATATTGAAGCAATACCAATCGATGACGAAGAAACGTATGAGCTCTTTCAACGTGGTGAAACTGTTGGGGTTTTCCAATACGAATCACCAGGGATGCAGAAATATTTGAAAGAACTAAAGCCAACAGTTTTTTCAGATTTGATAGCCATGAATGCCTTGTATCGACCTGGTCCTTTGGAATATATTCCCTCGTTTATTCGTAGAAAACACGGAGAGGAAGAAATTCAATACGATATTCCAATCATGGAAAAATACCTAAAGGAAACCTATGGTATTACGGTGTATCAGGAGCAGGTAATGTT
>JALWSJ010000331.1 GCA_026993705.1 Flavobacteriales bacterium | reverse complement strand
GGTCGGGCTATCCACTATATCTTTTGCCCTCCAAAAGGAGGGAGGGCAAAAGGATGCCGTTCCTATCCCTAACGCAAGTGGAATGAGTGCATAGAAAGTGAATTTTAGTTTCTTTAGATGATGAAAAAATTCTTTGCATAGCCGAGCTATGGAAATAATTTTTGAAGAAATATAAAGGAAATAAAAGCACTTTATAGTGCTCATTATACTTGGGTTAGGGATAAGTCCCTAACGCGTATTGAATGGAGCACAAAGGAAACAGAATAAATAAAGAAAACTAAAAAATAAAAGCAACGGAATGTTTAGCTTTACGTCATGGTACTAAAAGATACAAGATGTTAAATAAAATATACGGAATATTATTAGTTGTTCTATCTCTAGTTTCATTTTCTAAGACTGTTTTCGGACATGCCGTTCAGATTGTCTATTGTAGTAGTTGTACGGGAGAACTTGTCCTTTGGGTAGAACACTGGCACGGTAGCGAAAGTGCAAGTTCTACGCAGATGACAATCAGCTTGACCATTAACGGTGTAACAACAACCTCAACAGGTTCTCCAGAGATAAACTTACAAAATACTGCCTTAAACGATTTGCCAGGATGTGCCGAAACACCCGTGTTTGTAGCAAGTTGTTCATCGGAAGCAAATACTTATAATGATTGGGTGCGTTATACTTTTCCTCAAGCACCTTGTGGTGTTGATATTTCTGTAACTGTTTCCGGAGGAAGTAACGCGTTTACTGCAAATTGTGGAGGATTATATCCTGCGTCAACTGGTACTTTTCAAATACAATGTCCTCAACCACCTGTCCAATTACCAGATGTAGAAGCTTGTGCTAATACGATGGTTCCAATTATAACATTCCCTAATTCCAGTGCTCCTGGAGTGGATTATGAATGGACGAGTAACAATCCGGCAATTGGATTATCTCCTTCCGGTAACGGTGATATTCCGGCTTTTCAAGCTCCTCCTTCGACTCAAACAGAAGTTTCTCTTATTGATGTTAAGCAAGGCTGTAACAATTCGCAATTCAATATAACAATACGCCCACAGCCCGAACCTTCTTTTTCGGTAACAAATAATACTACTTTAAATCCCACTGGACAACCCCTTACTACTTGTTTATATGATTCTATATACTTTCAAAATCAATCGATTATTTCGGCAGGAAGTATTCAAAGTGTTTTATGGGATTTCGGAGAAGCCGGAGCGACAAGTACGGCTATGTCCCCCGCTCATCTTTATAGTTCCGACGGAACGTATAACGTAACATTAACTTCAACCTCCGATAAGGGATGTGTTGATGATACAACTTTACCTGTTGTAGTTTACCCAGTTCCAAAGGCGATTCTACTATCTACGCCTGTTTGTCAATACGATTCCGTCCAATTTGAAGATTCTTCGCAAATAAACTTTCCTGACTATATCGACCAAACGATAACGAATTTCGGTGACGGTTCTGCATTTAGTTCAATCAGAAATCCTAAGCATTTATATGCAAATGATGGCTCTTACAATGTGAGTTATATCACGATTTCTAATCATGGATGTATAGATGATACCTCGGCTACAGCTGTTGTTTATGATGTGCCCATAGCTAATTTCACAAATACAACAGTTTGCGAAAATACAGACCCGACAGCTTTTTTTAACCAGTCTTCGGTTACGAACGGAAGTGTAGTGGGGTGGCAATGGAATTTTGATGAACCGGTCAATGCAGTTTCAACCTTGCCTAATCCTCTACATGATTATAGCGAAGATGGAGTGTTTAATGTACGATTGGTTGTAAATACAGAAAGAGGTTGTTTCGATACGATTGTTCATCCTGTAACGGTATTGGCAAAACCAACAACCATTTTCACTTCTGATATTACCGAAGATTGTTCTCCTGCCTGCATTAATTTTATGGATTTATCTTTGTCGAATGCAACAAGCATTACCTCGTGGCAATGGGATTTGGCAGGAGGAGATAGTTCATTATTGCAAAACCCGTCTAAATGCTATTCAAATACAAGTAATACAACAGATTCTTTGTTTACAATAGGCTTAATTACCGGAAACGATTTAGGGTGTTACGATACCATACAAATAGAAGATTATATCGCTTCTTGGCATAATCCAGTAGCAGATTTCGAGGTGAATCCAGAGTTGACTAATATGTATCTATCTGAAATAGAATTTCCAAATAACTCTATAGGAGCAGATTTTTATGATTGGAATTTTGGAGACGATAGATTTAGTGTTGATTTTGAACCTATTCATACATACAGAGATACAGGAACTTATACAATAGAGTTAATCGTAGAAACAATTCACGGCTGTAAAGATACTACATATCGTTCTGTAAGAATTGATCCCGTTGTTTCCTTATTCGTCCCTAATGCTTTTACGCCTAATGGAGACGGAGATAATGATGTATTTATATTTAAACAATATGCCATCATCGAAGAAACCGTAGATTTTAAAATTTTTGACAAATGGGGAGCTTTGATTTATTATACCGATGGATTTAATCCTTGGGATGGGACTTATAAAGGCGAACCCTCCAAAGAAGATACTTATGTCTATAAAATAAAATGTGTTGATTTCTTTGGAAATGAACACAAAAAATATGGACATGTTAATTTAATTCGATAATCAGTATGAAATATATTTTAATTTTTACATTTTCTCTAGTCTTAAATTTAGCATATACTCAATGTATGCAAATTGATTTATCGGTTAATCGACAATGTACAGATGGTCAAGGAACTATAACTATTTTGACTGGCGATCCAGATTCGGTTACCTATAGTATCGATGGTGGGGGAACATTTGTTAACACGCCTCAATTTTCTAATTTGAACGTAGGAATGTACAATATCGTTGTTCAAGATACAACGGGCTGTGTGGTTAACTTAACTGCTGAGATAGAACCTTTTTTAGAAGTGGGTTCTTTGGTTACTACACCAAGTTGTGCAACTCCACCATCTGGAGTTGTCGATATTCGAGGGTATTTAGGCAAGCCTTTGTATCAATACAGTTTTGATGGAGGGCAAACATTTTATACCGCCGATAGTATAAAGACGGAGTTAGCTGCTGGAACGTACGATGTGGTTATAAAAGATAGTTACGGGTGTGAAGTTGACACAATGGTAACAGTTGATGCTTATCCTGCAATATCTCCTACCATAACTCCTCTTAATGAACAATGCAACGGAAGTGGGCCAGGAGCTGTGGATGTAGTATTTTCAAATGGGGCTACGTATGATTTTTCACTGAATGGAGGAGCTGTAACTACGGGTACATCCTATAACAATGCTAATTTGTCAGCTGGATTTTATGTTTTGGATATTACAGACGCAAACGGGTGTACGTCTCCATTTCAATTTGAGGTTGGGGCAGATTTGGTCGATGATTCCGTACAAATAAATTATGAATATTGTCATTACGGAAATGGAGCGATAGAGGTGAGTGGCTTTTTAGGGCAATCTCCTTATGAGTATAGTATAGATGCAGGAACAACCTATTTACCTTCAGGAGTTTTTACTGATTTAAGTCAAGGGGAGTATGTTGTCTTTATTAAAGATGCAACAGGATGCGTAAAGGAAGATACAGTTTTTGTTACAAATTTTGGAGGTGTAAATGCTACACCATCACCGGATGATACGATATGTTATGGAAATGAAGCAATTGTTTCTGTTTCACATAATGGAGGAGTTACAGCTTCTTATGAATGGAGTAATGGATTAAGCGATACTCAAGTGCACGTAGTTTCTCCTTTAACAACAACGACTTATAGTGTTATTGTTACCGATGATTTCGGTTGCAAGGATACGGCAGAAACCACTATAACCGTTGAAAATTATCCCGTAGTCAGCTTGAGTGAAACACAAATACACGCATGTATGAATGAAGAAGTATCAGTAACAGCATCCGGAGCAACAACCTATGTATGGAGTACAGGTGATACAGGTGAGGTGTTAACTTATATCGCTAGCGGAAATGAAGTAATTACTGTAACAGGTTATAATGGACAATGTACAGATGAAGAACAGTCGGTGATTGTTCTAAAGCCTTCTCCAACTGTTGTGGCTGATGCAAATCTAACAAGTATAAATACGCATGACTCTATTTTCTTTTACAGTACAGGTTCTATAACATCAACAACGCTGTGGGATTTTGGTGATGGTTTTTCATCTCAAGAAAGTAACCCTTATCACAAATTTGATTTTGCAGGGGCGTATATGGTTATGTTAACTGGAGAAATGGGAGGCTGTGAAGCACAAGATTCGGTTTTGGTTTATGTTGGTTTTGTGAATGTAGATGAAAACTTAGAAGATAATACGCTTGTTTATCCGAATCCTGCGAATGATTTCGTTACGGTTCGAGTGGCGATGGACGCAACGTTTAAATTGTTAGATGTGAACGGAAAACTTGTATTGAGTCGTCCACTTAGAAAAGGAGAAAACCGATTGAATGTACATAACTTGCAAAAAGGTGTGTATATCGGTAGAATCGTGAGTGGAGATGACTTGCATTCGTTTAGGTTGGTTGTTCATTAAAAAAAAACAGTTGTTTTCACCTCTGATTCCTTAAGTTTCCTTCCCCTAAGATAAGTTATTACACATCACTGATAATGAGTTTAGCTTTGTGTGTATTTTGTACCTTCATTATGAAGCACAAGTAACAGATGTCGTTCAGACAATTACATACCGGAGTTTCTATACCTAAAAAAAACAAAAAAAGCAACCTCATCAATTTTATTTCGTCAGTTAATTATAAAAAAACACAAAAAGTGATGGAAATCATTTTTTATATTAGTCTTATTAAAACGGGCTGTAAACATTCAAAAACTTATGTGTTTGATAAAACAAAACAACAGATAATGAAAAAACTTTTACTAATAACTGTATTAATTTTTACTATTTCCCTTGTTTACGGGCAGGAGAAATTATATAAAGTACATATAGGAGAACACGCTTTGATGTGTCCCAATTTAGGACCTAAATTAAAGGTAAATATGAAACAGATAGGAGCAGAACTATTAATGTTTGATATACAAACCAGTACTATGGTTGTTAAAGTCAACGAAAAAGAAACACCGGAAGTTGATGGAAAATACATAACAATAATTGTACAATTAACCGGCTACCCCGATAGCTTAGTTTCCGTTGAAGAAATTAAAGAAGAACAGTTGGAGGAGTTGCTTTTAAAAGACAAAGAAAATGATGATAAGGAATAAACAAATAGCACTCTTTTTAAGTATGTTTCTATTGTCTTTTTCTTTAAAAGGACAAATAAAAACATTTATAAAAACAATCAATGAGTCGGGAGCTCAACAGTTTTTCGATGCTGAACGAACCTATGATAATGGGATTATTATTATCGGTCAAGCCGGCGAAGGATACTGCGGAGATGGTCTATTAACTAAAATAGATAGTTGTGGAGAGTTGGTTTGGGCTAAAAAATTTGGTGAAGTAGGGAAATATACTGATGGTGGACGGGTAGTCAAAGAGTTGCCCAATCATAATATTCTATTAGGAGGATTTGTTGTTCAAGGAACGTCTAAATTGGGAGCTTTAAAGTTAGCAGATGAATTTGGAAATCAAATATGGTCGGTTGAGTTTAGTCAGTTACGTTTTATAACAGGAGTAAATAGAACGGCTGCGGGAGATATTTTAATCTGTGGTTATACACACGACGAACAATGTTCTTATGCCAAATTAGACGGAAATGGAAATGTCTTATGGAAGAAAAAAATAAATGTACCTTCCCCTTCAAAAAGGGCTTATGATATTTTAGAATTGCCTAATGGAGATTATGTATTAATATGGAACAGTATAGCACCTAGGGCAGATGTTTATGTCTCCCGAATGGATCCGAACGGTAATGTCCTTTGGACAAAGAGCTATGGAGCAGGTTCAACTTTTCCCATATTAAGAGAATGGGAGCCCAGTGCAGCTATTGATCCCGCAGACGGTAACGTAGTAGTTTGTACCGGTACAACCTCTATGGGGAACGGAACAGAAACAGCACCGGATATATTGGTCTTTAAAATTTCACCCGATGGAAATGTTATGTGGGCGAAAACTTATGGAGATGTGTCGGATGACCAACCCAAAAAAATATCGTATGATGTGAGAACATCTGGTTTTGTGATTAGTGGTAAAACCGATTATGACGTTTCAACAGCACCAACTACGGAAACGATGTTAGGGCATAACGCAATGGCTTTACTGATTGATAATAGCGGTGCAACCATTCGAACAAATATCTATGGTGGAAGTGGTGAAGATAAAGCCGTCGAAACGGTTTCTTATGCACATCATTATATTACAACTATGGTTAGTATAGGTTCTATGGGGGCGAGCGGTTACGATCCCTTTTTGATTAAAACGAATGAATCAGGAGAGGTTGCCTGTCAACATACTACCGTAGATTTTAATGCAGCTTTTGCAGTGTTAAACGCGACACCACATAATTTTACGGATGTTGTTCATTATATGCCTTCCGTTATGACCGGTACAGGCTTTTCTGACCACGCGGCGACATTTTCGATTTACTGCCAATCTTGCGACCCTTACTTTGAAATGATTGGCGATCCTACTATTTGTTTGGATGATTCTATTATGTTGGTGAAAAAAGACGGATGTTCTTCCTTTTTTACAATCAACGGACAAGTTGAAAATAACGACACAGTAGTTTTTAAGTACAATGAAGGAGGTCATTATACCATAACCTTAGAACACAATTGCGTTGAGCAACCTTATTTGTTCGATGTTTATGTAGCAGTCCCTTCTGCTGAATTTACTTCGGAAAATAAATGTCTCTATGATTCTATCCCTTTTCAAGACCAGTCACTAACAAACTATGGTACGGTTGACCAATGGGATTGGAGTTTTGGAGAAAATGGAGCAGTAAGCACCTTACAAAATCCAAAGCATAAGTACGAACACGATGGACAACATACGGTTAAGCTGTTAGTGACAACTTCAGATGGTTGTCAAGACAGTATAGAACATACAGTTACAGCCCACCCAGTTCCGTGGGCGGTTTTACTAACCAAAAATGAATGTTTATATGATTCCGTTCAATTTGTTGATTCAACACAAATTAATTTACCTAGTAACATAGCTGCCTATTATATAAATTACGGCGATGGTTCACCAACGGCATATGAGCAAAGTCCCAAACACAAATATGCTACCGAAGGAATCTATAATATCAGTTATATAACCGTATCTAATGAAGGTTGTATTGACGATACTTCAATCAGTGTTGAGGTGTATCCGATACCGGTTGCCTCATTTTCCAATACAACGATTTGTGAGAATGAACCACCAACTGAGTTTCTAAATTTATCGAGTGTAAGTGGAAACTTTTCTGTGATGAAATGGCAATGGTACTTTGGCGAAAATCAAGAAGCAGTAGATACTGTTCCTAATCCTCAACATTATTATACAGAACATGGCGTTTACAATGTTAAAATGATCGTAGAAACCAATTACGGATGTTTTGATACGTTGGTTAGACCAATTACCGTTTTGGCGAAACCCACCAATTTATTTGTGTCGGATATAACCGAATCATGTTCGCCAACCTGTATTAATTTTTTCGATTATTCACAGCCTAATTCTGCGTCCATTATTTCATGGCAATGGGATTTAGGGGGAGGAGATTCTTCACTCATTCAAAACCCTTCAAAATGCTATGTTAATAATAGCCACACCGTTGATTCTTCATATAATATAGGATTGATAACCGTCAACGATTTAGGGTGTTCCGATACATTGTATGTTGAAGATTATATTTGGTCAAGACATAATCCGGTAGCAGCATTTGAATCGGCACCGAACACTACGAACATGTATCTATCTGAAATAGAGTTTATAAACAATTCTACTGGAGCGGAGTATTACGCGTGGAATTTTGGAGATGAGGAACATAGCATCGATTTTGACCCAACTCATAATTATGCCGACACAGGAACTTATATAGTTCAGTTAATCGTAGAAACTAATCACGCTTGTTTCGATACAACGTACCAAAGTGTTAGAATTGACCCGTTTATCAGTATTTTCACCCCTAATGCCTTTACACCCAACGGAGATGGAGAAAATGATGAGTTTTTCTTCAAAAGTTACGGAATTAAAGAAGAAGATTTTGAGTTTTATATTTTTGACAGATGGGGAAGTTTGATTTATTTCACCGATGCTTTTAAGCCATGGAATGGAACATATAAAGGGCAAGATGTACAAGAAGATGTATATATTTATAAAATAAAATGTGTAGATTTCTTTGGCGAAGAAAGAGAGTTCAGAGGACACGTAACCGTAATAAGATAGCCGATGAAAAAAAATAAGACCATAGAAAAGATAGAAGAAATGTATAGGAACATAATTATTTGGGCGTTCCCCTATTTTTCAAAAACAACATATCGCTCACGCGAAACATTGTTTTCAAAAAATAGGGTCGGGCTATCACTACTCACTCTTTTTCTCTCGAACAGTGAGAGAGAAAAAGGAGTTCAAACATGCCGTTCTATCCCTAACGCACTCTCGCACATAACCCCAAGAAAATTCGGGAAAAATTGGTTGATTCTTTTGTTTGGTGTGTTAGCAATAAACGGATACGGACAATGTTCGGTTTCAGCTGTTGGAGAAGCTTTAGATTGTAGCGGAACAAACGGAAAAATAACATTAATCCCGTCAGGAGGAACCGCTCCTTATACATATAGTATAGACAACGGACAAACCTCTTCTCCCGATTCTATTTTCACCAATGTAGCTGGGGGTAACTATGATATATTAGTTATAGATGTTAATGGGTGTTGGAGTCAGACAACCGTACATGTGCCCGAAGCACTTTCTTTATATGTAATTAATACAGTAGAAAACTGTACTTCAACACCAGGTAGATTTGAAATGTTGCCAAGTGGGGGAACTGCACCTTACGAATATAGTATAGATAATGGAACAACTTTTTCATCAACAACCGTTTATACCGGTTTAGCCGGTGGGTATTATGATGTTATTGTTCGTGATGTGTCAGGCTGTATTGCGTCTTCAAGAGATACCGTTCCTTTTCCGTTAGAATTAGCTAGTTTAACTATCGAAAATAGCTGCGGGGGAGCTAGTAACGGATCAATAACAATAGAGGGGACGTTAGGAGCAGGAGATTATGTATATAGTTTTGACGGAGGAGCTCATTTTAATTCGATGAATCATATCGGGAACATTTCATCCGGTACATTTGATGTTATAATAAAAGATGCTGCAGGTTGTACAATAGATACAACTGTCTTAATTGAAGATTTTCCTCCAATTCAACCGGTTATTACTACTTTGCCTGTTCCTTGTAACGGAGGCGGAAGCGGAGAGGTAGATGTAGCTTTCTCCGGTACGGATACTTATGTTTTTTCATTAGATGGAGGGACAACAACCGTAACGGGTACTACGTTTTTAGATAATACCTTAGCCGAAGGTTCTTATACATTGAGCATAACAGATATTCATGGGTGTCAAGATTCTTTCCCCTTCGATATTGGAGCTCAAAGAATAGCCGACTCAATCAGTAAATTAAATGAAGTCTGTAATCAAGATAACGGAGAAATACACGTTTCCGGGTATTTAGGTGTTGCACCTTATCAATATAGTATTGACAATGGAACAACTCTTACTTCAAATGGTGATTTTACAAACTTAAATGAGGGAGTTTATTACGTTCAAGTGATAGATGATATCGGGTGTACCAAAACCGACACGCTAGAGATAGTAAATTTTGGTGGAATAGATGCTGTTCCGTCTGTTGATGATACCATTTGTGAAGGTAGCTCCGCTATTGTGGGGGTTAATCATAATGCGGGATCAGGAATTCAATATCAATGGGATCATAATCTTCCTGCCTTTCAGCAAAATATGGTTACGCCTTTAACTACAACAACTTATACCGTTGTTGTAACAGATGTATTTGGATGTAAAGATACAGCAGATGTAACTGTTTTTGTAGATGAAATGCCAAATGTGTCAGTAAGTCAAACTTCTGTTTTTGCTTGTTTGGGTGATTCATTAATAGTTGTAGCTTCCGGAGCGAATAGCTATGAATGGAGTACCGGGTGGCAAGATTCTGTGTTAAGAATTGAGGTAGATGGAGTAACTACCTATACGGTCATTGGAAAAATTGGAAAATGTTCTGACGAGAAAAATGTTGATGTAATCGTAAAACCTTCGCCAACCGTCTATGCTGATGCTAATGTAACAAGTATAAATACGCATGATTCTATTTTCTTTTATAGTACAGGGTCAACTGCATCATCTTATTCATGGGATTTTAGAGATGGTTATAGTTCTTTACAAGCTAATCCTTACCACAAATTTGATTTTGCGGGTGCTTATATGGTGATGTTAACTGGAGAAATGGGAGGCTGTGAAGCACAAGATTCTGTTTTGGTGTATGTTGGTTTTGTTAGTATTGATGAAAATTTAGCTGAAAATACGCTTGTTTTTCCCAATCCTGCGAATGATTTCGTTACGGTTCGAGTGGCGATGGATGCAGCGTTTAAATTGTTAGATGTGAACGGAAAAATTATCTTGAGTCATTCGCTAAGAAAGGGAGAAAACCTATTGAATATAAGTAACTTGGAAAAAGGAGTGTATATCGGTAGAGTTGTGAGTGGAGATGATTTGCATTCGTTTAGGTTGGTTGTTCATTAGGTGTAATTGTTGAAGTTTAGCGGAATTGTTTAGAGCTTTTATACATTTGATTTACCCCAATGTTTGTGCAGGTTGCGGGAGTGTAATTCCGGGCGATGATTCCGTGATTTGTGTGCGTTGTTGGGCTAATCTTCCGCGAACGTATCAATGTAAGGATAAAAATAACCGGACGGTTAAATTGTTTTGGGGGAGAATTAATGTAGAGCATGCATTTACGTCTTTTGTTTATACAAAAGGCGGTATTGTGCAACATATGATTCACGAACTAAAGTATAGAGGAAATACCGAAGTAGGAGTGGAGTTAGGAGTGGAGTTGGCAAAAGAGATTAGAAAAATTGAGATGCCGGTAGATATCGTGATTCCTGTTCCTTTGCATCCAAAGAAGGAAAAAATAAGAGGATATAATCAGAGTTTGTTTATTGCAGAAGGGATAAGTAATTATTTAGGTTGTGAAGTTGATGATAAGAGTTTGAAAAGAACAGTTCATACGGAAAGCCAAACTCGTAAAGGAAAATATGAACGTTGGGAAAATGTAAATAAAATATTTAAACTCTCTAATCTCGACAAGTTGGAAGGGAAACACGTGTTGTTAGTAGATGATGTAATTACAACAGGAGCAACTATTGAAGATTGCTTTATTGCCTTATCGGAGGTAAAGGATATAAAAATTAGTGTTGTAGCTTTGGCTTCTTCTGTTTTGTAAGTCATTACGATATAAAATGTTTCGTTGAATGGCTAAATATCAATTAATCTTTTTTACTGAAAAAAGTATGCGTTTGCCCTGTATTCTATGTCTATTTATAGTTGTATTTTATAAAAAAAACTATATTCGCGGTCAACTCAAAATCAATAATATAAAAAACGTATTTTTATTTCTGTCTATAATTTTTATAACGACTGTAAACGCCCAAGAAAATTCACTTTCTGAATCTACAAAATTTTCTGAAGTGCAATATATTACTTCGGAAGGGAAAGGAATTCCGTTAGAGGTAATTCCTGCAGGTCTTATTACATCAGAAACTTTTAAAGGAAGAGAAGCTAAACTTAGAATAAAAGGATCTACATCTAGTGTTAAAATACCTACGACTGATAGCATTCAATTCTTAGTTCGTTTAAGTGAAAATGATAAAATCACTCCTAGACAGCACATTAAATTAATACATTTAAATGCAGAAAAAAAACGTAGAACAACTAGAACATTTATTGCCGGACCACTAAATAAAAACGGAAACGAATCTCCGGAGTTTGTTGAGTTTACTTACAAAAAATATGGAGAGTATTCTTATATTGTTACAGTTCCTAAACTAACTAAGGGAGAATATGCTTTTGTAATTGGAATTGCTAATTTTGAAACGAATAAAAATTGGGCAAATAAAGCTATTGAATTTCAGTTGTTTTCCGTAACGGAGTAAAAAATGATAACGATTGTCGGTTCACTGGTTGCAGGGTAACTATTTGACACGGATTATCTTTTGTTTAATTACTCTTTGTTTTTATCTTTTTATTTTTATTTGAGTTCGTGATATAGTTATGTTGGGGTTAATTTGAAAACACAAAATGAGTGAAGAAACTAATAATATGGATGATAGTAGAGCATTAGTTGCTTTTAAACCTGCTCAAGGTGTTACCGAATACCAAGTAATCCTTGACAAAGGTGCTGATACTCTTTGGGCAACAGAACTTCAAATTGCAGACATTTTTGGAAGAGATAGAACTGTTATTAATCGACATATTAAAAATGCTTATAAAGAAGGAGAACTTGATGAAGTAGCAACTAGTGCAAAAATTGCACAAGTTCGATTAGAAGGAGCTAGAGAAGTACAAAGAGAAGTAGTTCATTATAATCTTGATGTAATAATATCTGTAGGATATAGAGTAAAATCTCCTCTTGCAACCGAATTTAGAATATGGGCAACTGATAAATTAAAAGAATACTTACTTAAAGGTTACACCATAAACAAAAACCTTCTTCAAACAAGTGCTGAAAAAATTAAAGAGCTTGAATCACAGATAGATTATTTAAATGAAGCTGCTTTTCAAAATCAAAAACAAATAACCGATGGCTTCCTTTCTATAATAGGCCACTATTCAAAATCATTCGAACTTCTAAACAAATATGACACTGAAGAATTGTCAATGGAAGGTCTAAATGAAGATGTCATTTACACAATAAACTACGATGATGTAAAGAAAGCTATCCAAGAACTTAAAAAGTCATTGATTCAAAAAGGAGAAGCATCGGAAATCTTCGGAAATGAAAAAGATAATTCATTTGAGGGAATATTAGGGAGCATTTCTCAAACGGTCTTTGGACAACTCGCTTATCCAACAATTGAAGAACAGCTACTATACTCAATAATAAAAGGACACGCCTTTAGTGATGGGAATAAAAGAATTGGATCATTCGTGTTTGTGTGGTTCCTTGAGCAGAATAATTATCACAAAAATCAAGAAGGAAAAAGAAAGATTGATGACAACACTCTTGTCGCATTAGCACTTGCCGTTGCTCAAAGCTTACCAGAACAACGAGAACTAATAACTAAGCTGATAATTAATTTAATAAAAAACTAACCCCAACAAAAAATAAAGAGCATTGAAACGCTCTTTATTCAGAACGTTAAAAACTTAGTTTTTTAACGCTCAGTTTTTTATAATTAATGCTGATGTGGGCTGTTCCTTTTTAGACAAATTCCTGTGGTATTGATTATAAAAAAAATGAGTATTTGGATTGCGGATTTAAGGTAATACTTCGTTTTTAAAAGAATCAACCTATCTATGTTTTTCGTCCATTCTTCTTGACTAATATCCTTGCAAATCGTGTTTTAGTGATTTCTGATTTCTAATTTCACTGAGCGAGTCTCTGAGTGTAGATTTAATACCAATTGAATATTGAAAAGAAACGAAAGAAGGTGAGTTTTAGTTTTCTTAGCACTCATTTTACACACGTCAGACTGTCTAAAAATCTAAGTTACCGTAAAAACAGCTATTGATAATCAATGTGTTACGGTTCGTGTTTTGTTCTTTTTTAGGGTTTTTATACACTCTTGCCTTTAGATTTGCATCAGATTGATAAAGGTAAAATTATTCATTAATTTTGTATTCAATTTTCAATAAAAAGAGGGAGGTGAACTTCTTGTCTCGCTATACTGAAATGTATATC
>JALWSJ010000330.1 GCA_026993705.1 Flavobacteriales bacterium | reverse complement strand
TGTTATACTTAAAGAAACCGGAGAAAACAGAAATCACGATAATTTAAGAAAAGAAATCAATCAAATTATTACCGAACATATAGGACCTATTGCTAAATTGGATAAAATTCAATTTACATCCGGTTTACCCAAAACGCGTTCCGGTAAAATTATGCGTAGGATTTTGAGAAAAATTGCCTGCAAAGATTTGGATAATTTAGGGGATATTTCTACCTTACTCAATCCGGAAATTGTAGAAGAAATAAAACAAAACTCAATATAAAAAAAATAGAAAAAATGAAAAAATTTATCAAAGAAATACAAAAGAAAGACGAAGCTATCAATGGCTTTTTGGAAGATAGAGAAATAGCTTTATTGGAAGATGTTCTTATCGATCTGGAAGAGCAACATAAAGAAATTAAGAAAAACCTAAAAGAAGTCAATTATCTATTGGAATTAATAGACAAACATAATGTTGAAGGAGATTCTAATTCACAAGAAAGAGAAGAAAACAGAAATTCTTGGTTACAGAAAATAAAAGGTACACTTGAGAAACTACATCTAACAGACAACGAGAAGCTGACAAAGGAAGACATTGAACTCTTGCAAAAAGAAAAAGCTAAATTACAAAAAGAAAAAGCTTTGCTAGAAAAGGAACACACACACGTACATCAACTGATAGCGAAAGCTAAAATTCATTTATGGGAATTAGAAGATGAAGTCGTTAAAGACCTGACCAAAGGTTATGATTTAGTACAAACAGGCGAAAAACTTTTAGAAAAATTTGGTAAAATAGCTTTTAAAGAAACTTCGTATGAATATGGTCGAAAAGAGATTATTGATTATTTAGAAGAAGTTTTTTGTATCAACCGTGTTGAAGCTAATAAACTATTTGAATTATTAGAAAAAAATAAAGTGGTTGAATTTGACCCAAATTTATCCACTATAACAGAGTTTCCTGACTATTCAGACATAGGTGTTGCCTCTGAATTCGGGTATCTTCCGGTATTTGGAACTTGGTACATTAAAGAATAATGAAATTCGGAAAAATAGAGGACTTGGAGGGAATCGATTTTGAGTTCCCTCCTCTTCCTTCTTTAACTAAAGAAGTATTAAAGACATTACCTAAACCTAAAAAGGTAGAATTTTACTTTGGTGCTCCCGTATGGTCAGACAAAAATTATAAAGGTTCGCTGTATCCACCCAAAACACCTCAAAAAGATTTTTTAAAAGCTTATTCTCAACAATTTAACAGTATTGAGTTTAACGGCACACGCTATGGTGTACCCAAACAAAATTCACTGGATAAATGGAAGGCGGAAACACCGGACAATTTTAAATTTTCCATGAAGTTTCCTCAGGTAATTACACACAGAAAAAATATAACCGACAAGGACGCAAAAGAACGGCTAGAACAATTTTTATTTGCATTGGATTATATGGAAAATAAAACGGGCGTTTCTTTTGCTGTAATGGCAAACTATTTTCGTCCCGATAAATTCTCTACTTTGGTAGATTTTGTAGAAAGTCTGCCCAAAGATATGGATTTTGCTATTGAGTTAAGAGCTCCAGAATGGTTTGAAACCACCTCTATCATAGATGAATGGCATCAACTTTTTATTGAGAATAACATTGTTCCGGTACTAACAGACACACCCGGCAGAAGAGATGTACTGCACTTTAGAATCACTAATGAGCATTTATTTGTCCGCTTTGTCGGAGGCATTGAGTCGCCTATTGATGATTTTAGAATAGAACAATGGGCAAAAAGAATTATTGAATTAACCCATCTACACATTTCGAAGGTTTGGTTTTATGCTCATGTTTCTAGTGAAAATCGTCAAGAAATTGTTCCTTTTTTTAATCAACTTATTGGTAAACTCAATAGTTTATCCGATTTTAATATCGCTATGCTAAAAGATTATTCTACTTTTGACAACTAAAATTTAAACTCATGATAGAAATAGGAAATAAACTCATCTCATTGGATGTTTTTGAAAAAAGGTTTGTTTGTGATTTATCTGCATGTAAAGGAGCTTGCTGTGTAGAAGGAGATAACGGTGCTCCTCTTGAAGAAGAAGAAATCGACCTCATTGAAGAATCGTTGGAAGCTGTAAAACCTTATATGCGAAAAGAGGGAATTGAAGCGGTAGAAAAAACAGGTGTTTTCTATATGGATCAAGACAACGAACCGGTTACTACTTTGGTCAATAACGCTGAATGTGCCTTTGTTTTTTTCGATAAAAACGGAATTACAAAATGTGCCATAGAACAAGCATACAACGAAGATAAAATTGACTTTAAAAAACCTATTTCTTGTCATCTCTACCCTATTCGGGTTGCTAAACTTCGTACGTATGTGGCACTTAATTACAACTATTGGAATATTTGTAAGGATGCTTGTAAACTAGGAACAGAATTAGACGTGAAAGTCTATAAATTCCTAAAAGAATCTATCATTAGAAAATGGGGCGAAGATTTTTACACAGAATTGGAAAAAGTCGATGAAGAAATAGAAAAAAGCAAACGATAGAAATACGCACTGTTTCATTTAATGATAGAAAAATTAGAACATATAGACCAACAAGTTCTACTTTGGATTAACGGTCTGCACTCATCACTATTCGACCAATTGATGTGGACGGTCAGCGATGTAAAATTCGGGATACCTTTTTATCTGTTTTGTATTTATTATCTCTACAAGCACTTTTCTGTTCGGCAGTTACTTCTTTTTTTATTCGTTGGCATAATTGCGGTAGCACTTTCCGATTTATCGGCAAAATACCTTTTTAAAGAAGTTTTTCAACGTTATCGTCCGAGTCATCATTTAGTATTACAAGAACATTTGCATTATGTAAACAATTACCACGGAGGGAAATATGGTTTTGTTTCTTCTCACGCATCCAATATGTTTTCTTTGGCTATTTATTTTGGATTGCTCTTTAGAAAACTAAATGATAAGTTACTTTACTATTTTATTACCTTTGCTTTATTGATTGCTTACAGCAGAATTTACTTGGGCGTTCATTATCCTTCTGATGTTTTGGGAGGTGCTTTGCTTGGCTCTATTATCGGGTACTTTTGCTTTAATGCTGTAAAAAACAAAATACAATGAACATTTGGTTGGCTATATTTATAGGAGGTGGTTTAGGTAGCTTATCCCGGTTTGGAGTTACAAAATTGGTGCTTTCACAGTGGGCGGGTAAATTTCCCATGGGTACACTTGCTGCGAATATTTTAAGTTGTATTGTTATGGGTTTAGTTATGGGAATGTTTGCTCATAAAATAACCAGCCCGGAATTAAGAGCTTTAATTCTTGTGGGGTTTTGCGGTGGGTTCAGTACTTTTTCTACGTTTAGTTTAGAAACCTTTCAACTTATGGAAACGGGACATTATTACGTGGCTTTGGCTAATGTTTTGATTAGCATCTTTACCTGTGTTCTAGTATTGTGGTTGCTTATTCGATAATACGTTAGGGACGCATCCCTAACACGAAATGAAAGTAAGCACATAAAGCGTTTTTGTCGTAAGCGTACGGTGAAGTACGTCTTGTAAGATGATTAAAATACACTGACTTTTGTACCTAAACAAAAAAAATAGAAATTTATGTTAGGATTAGGTACAGAACATACATACTGTTACTATTTGTCA
>JALWSJ010000329.1 GCA_026993705.1 Flavobacteriales bacterium | reverse complement strand
ATAGCTTTTTTGCAACATGTAAAACACATGATATTAATCCTTATAAATGGCTACTTGATGTATTGAACCGTATTCCAGAACATAAAGCAAATAAATTATTTGAGTTATTTCCTCAAAATTGGAAAGAGATCAATAACGAATAACATGTACTTTACCGTACGCTTACTTATATTTTCTGGCAAAGCTCTATTTTTATTGCATAGCCATTAGCTATGGAATAAAAATTAGCTGAAGTCCAGAAAATATAATGCTTTACGCGTAGTTTAGTAAGTTAACTTTAAACAAGTTCATTATATAATTTAGATATGATGAGGAATATTATCTCAAACATACAATTCTTCCGGAGGAAGTTCTTCTTTTGGTGGTTCAAGTTGAGCTATTTTAATCCCTAAGTAGCCATAAGCAATCGTCATTACGGGGCTGATAAGGTTAAAAAAACAATAAAAGAAATAATCACCAGTAGCAATTCCTAAAACTGTAGATTGAGCCATACCACATGTATTCCATGGAATAAGTACAGAAGTAACCGTTCCACTATCTTCAAGTGTACGGCTTAGGTTTTGGGGAGCTAAACCTCTTTCTTTATAGGCTTTTTCAAACATTTTCCCCGGTACTACAATAGCAAGGTATTGGTCGGAAGTGGTTACGTTAAAACCGACACAAGTTAAAGCTGTGGTTGCAATGAGAGAACCTTTGCTTTTCCTTTTGTTGGAAATCAACGAAGAGGTAATACGTTTTAACAAACCTATTTTTTCAAGCATTCCACCAAAGCTCATTGCACAGATGATAAGCCAAATAGTATTGAGCATTCCTTTCATTCCGCCTGTGCTAAATAATTCATTAACGGTAGGGTTATTTGTTACAATATCAGTGTTAGTTGTCATAGCATCGATTACGGCAATATAAGCAGCTTCGTAATAAGGTGTATCTTCTGTTCTTTTACCTAGTTCTTCAATAATATCGGGTTGAAATATAACAGCGAAAATCCCTCCAAGTATCGACCCTGCAAGAATAGCAGGAATGGCATCTACTTTCTTAATAATAAGAAAAATAACCGTAGCTGGAACAAGAAATAATATAGGAGAAATATAAAAAGTGTTTTTAATCGTCTTTTGAATTTCTTGAATATTTTCTATCGATGCTTCGTGTTTGAAAAATAGACCAATGACAAAAAAGATAATTAAAGTAATGATTATAGAAGGAACGGTTGTCCACAGCATATAACGAATGTGTGTAATTAAATCGGTACCTGCAACCGCAGGAGCTAAGTTAGTCGTGTCGCTCATTGGTGACATTTTGTCGCCAAAATAAGCCCCTGAGATGATTGCTCCCGCAGACATTCCAGGAGGGATATCTAATGCTTGACCAATACCAAACATAGCAACTCCTACTGTAGCAATGGTACTCCAAGAACTTCCCGTTGCCAATGATATAATTCCGCTAATGATACAGGTAGCGACCAAAAAATAAGTAGGACTTAAAATATCTAACCCATAGTAAATTAAAGTAGGGATAACTCCACTGATGAGCCATGCTCCCGCAAGAGAACCGATAAGTAAAAGAATAATGATTGCCGGCATAGCCGTTCCTATCGCGGAAGTCATTCCTTCCAACATTTCTTTCCAAGTATAGTTAAGTCGGTAGCCAATAAGCCCCGCTACTACTGTCCCAAGAATCAATCCCATTTGATTACCTCCTTCCAACTCCAAACGAACAGAGATAATCAAAAGAAAAATAAGTATAACAATGGGAATTATTGCTTGTAATAATGTAGGTTCTTTTTTGATTGTATGCATAACGGATGGAACAGTTTATTTCGTTAAATCACGAAAATAATGTCTTTTAAGTATAAAAAATTGCCAAACAATACTTCTTGGATACACGCCTGTAAGTTGTGTGTATTTCTTTTTTTTAGGAATTGCTTTTCGTTGCTTTTGTAAGGTTTTAATGTGGGCATAATAATGAAAGTGTGCCTTAATAATACTCATTATATTTTTAAATTCACCACCAAAAAGGAATTTAATTCCTGCTACACCATCAAGAAGAAGTCGAGCTAATATGATTATAAAGAGGTTACCTGCGTAGTTTTTATGTAGTGCGTACAGGCTATTCCTAAAGTTTAAGTAAACCTTAAAAGGACTCATATAATCTAATGTGCCACCTCCAACGTGGTAAACCTTACTGTCGGGACAATAATAAACTTTACCACCAGTATTTTTTATCCGCCAACAGAGGTCTATCTCTTCCATGTGGGCAAAAAAGGCTTCGTCAAAACCTTGATGTTCTTTGTATGTCTTGGCTCGTATAAACATACACGCTCCAGTTGCCCAAAAAATTTCTTCAGCAACGTTGTATTGATGGGTATCTTTTTCAGTTTCGTAAAATATTCTTCCTCTGCAAAAAGGATAACCTAACCTATCCATTAAACCTCCTGCAGCTCCAGCATGTTCAAAATATTCTTTTCTCGCGTAAGCAAGTATTTTAGGTTGAGCTACTGCTATGTCTTGGTTTTGTTCCATAAGATTGATAACCGGCATAATCCAGTTATCGGTAACTTCTACATCGGAATTTAGGAGAATAAAATAGTCGGCTTCTACCGTTTTTAATCCTTCGTTATAACCTCCTGCAAAACCATGGTTTTCTTGGTTGATAATAAGAGAAACTTGTGGAAACTTTTGGTGTAAAAATTGTACCGAATCGTCGGTAGAAGCATTGTCAATAACTAATACTTCTGCTTCTGTACTTTTAGAAAGAACAGTAGGTAAAAATTTCTCTAACCAATTTTTACCATTGTAATTTAATATGGCGACTACGATTTTCAAGTTCTCAAAAATAAGATTTGAACGGTAAATATACTCAAAACAATTCTTTTAGGGAGAAGAATTGAAAAAATCCTACATTAGCTGTAGTAAAAACGCAGGGAAATAGCTTAGATATGGTTCTTGGATATGAAAGTCAAATATTCGACTAACACAAATTAAGGAGCGAAACTTTAATTATAGTTCAAACAAACCATCGAAATTATTACAGGTAGAAAAGAAAAAGAATTAGAATTGAATAGCGGGTAGAAGGTTATTGTTTTCTTCAATTCTAAGCATTCTTACATCTTTCACGCAAGTTGCAAACCAATCATATTTTTTTGCTAATTTTTGTACTGTTAAGACGCACGATACAGCATCAATAGTATCATCTCCGAAATAAACACTTCCTTGTTTCCATTTAAAGCCGTTATCTGTCATAAAATCACGAATCAACTTATAGGAGTTATGATAAGTCGTTCCCTCATAGTTGTCATTGAGGGAATTTGTGTCTAAATCAAATAATACAGCGTACATAGAAATTATATCTACTACAAAGATAAAGAATTTCTAAAAAAATATCATCATTTCTTTTATTTTTCTCAAATATATCAAAGACTTCAGTTAGTTGGTAAAGGTTGGTTATAAAGCTAATTTTAGATTTTTATAAACATCAAATCTATTATAAGGTTTATGCGTTTATCTAATGAAAAAATAAAAAAATAGTTGCGAATTGTTGAAAACCGTTTGTTTTTGTATTGAATTGTTGGTATCTAATATGTAAAAGTGATATGCTCTTTGCTTTGAATATTTATTTTTGTCAGTTGCGTAT
>JALWSJ010000328.1:3079-3634 GCA_026993705.1 Flavobacteriales bacterium | reverse complement strand
TGAAAATAATTCCGGTTATTAGTATTTTTATTCCTAATGCCTTTACACCGGACGGAGACGGTAATAATGATGGTTTTATCTTTAAAGGATATGGTATTGATTTGGCAACAACTAAGTTTTATATTTTTGACCGTTGGGGTACTTTAATTTACTATACGGATAGTAACACACCTTGGGACGGAACATATAAAGGTCAAAAGGCTGTACAAGATACATATGTCTATAAATTGTTCTGTAAAGATGATTTTGGTAAACCGCATAAATTTATTGGGCATGTGAATTTGTTGAGGTAATTAAAGATTTAGGCAACCTTTCTTTTTTTGTATCGTCTTCTTTTGTGTAACTTAACATTTTATCATGAGAAAGAGCTTATTAACTATACTACTTATTACATTAATAAACCTAACTCTTTGGGGGCAGAAAGAGAATCGTTCAGGTTGGTCGGTTACTCCCTTTGAGAGAAAAGTTTTTATTGAAAATAAAGGACAATTTAATCATTATAAGGAATATGATGATGTTGACAAACATAATTTAAAATATTGCATAGATAAAGAT
>JALWSJ010000328.1:0-3069 GCA_026993705.1 Flavobacteriales bacterium | reverse complement strand
CAAAAGAAGAACGCAGAAAAGTTACCACTCAACAAATCACTGTAGAATGGTTAAATGCTAATCCTTCTCCCTTAATTATTAACGAACAACCTGATGACGCTTCCTATATATATTCGGGTAAAAATCAATCCAACAATCAAACCTTTTACTATAACTGTAAAGGTTATAAGAAAATAACCTACAAGAATTTATATAACAATATCGACATCGAGTATTTTTTTCATCCTGATGCAGGAATCAAATACAACATCATATTACATCCCGGAGCAAATATATCTGATGTAAAATTAAAATACAATGGTTCACTAGCTTCCATTTCGAATAAGAACATCGTTCTTCCTACATTAAAAGGCGATATTGTTGAACACGCCCCAAAAACTTTTTACAAAAATAATCCTTCTCAAATTATTTTATCTTCATATGCATTAACCAATAATATATTAACTTTTAATCTTAATAATATAGACCATTCTAAAGAGGTGATTATCGACCCTTGGGTAACTGTACCGTCAAGTGCTACACCGCCCCTTGATAATGGAGTAGATAATTCCGGAAATATTTATCTATACGGAAAAAATAAAATAGCAGAGAAATACAGTTCTTCGGGAAGTTTAATATGGTCTCTTACTCCGGGCATAGATAGAGCTTATTATGGTGATTTACTAGTTGAATCTTCCGGTAATTTCTATTTATGTGAAGGCTTTAGATCAGGAGGTGCAAGAACCTATAAATTTGACCCTACATCAGCTTTAATATGGCAAAGTACATCTGCCGGTAATTTTAGGGAACATTGGAGATTAGCTATTAACTGCGTTACGCAAAAAGTTATTGTAGCGGGAGGAGGAACAACAAGTCCTACACTAAACATTGCTGAAGTTGATGTTAGTACGGGAACACTAGTTAACGCAAAATCCGTTTATAATGGTTCACAGAGTGATGTTGCAGGTCTTACAGTTGATCAAACGGGAAAATCATACTTAAAACATTCTAACCCTAATATTGTAACATTTACAGACAACGCTAACAATACACTAGCTAATGTAGGTGATGGTTACGGTTATAGTGAGATTGGAGGCTCTTATAATTCTCCCAACGGAAATGGATACAACTTAATGACCTTAGGAAGTAATTTCTTATATACCAGCGATGGCTCTACCATAAAGAAATGGGACATCACTACATTTTCTATAGTTGCTTCAGCAACTATACCTGGTTCACCCAGAGGGGCAAGTGGTATTTTAGCTGATGATTGTAACAATCTATTTATTGGAGGAGCAAATGGAGTTTATAGATTTGATTTTAACCTTGTTCAACAAGAATTTCATGCAACTCCTTCCCCTGTTTACGACATTGCTTTTTCTGCAACAAATTCTGACATTATTGCTTGTGGTTCCGGATTTTTGACTCCTCTTCCTTTTGGTCGAATTTCCTGTGCTTCCGCAAATAAAGTTATTACAATTGACTCTTGTTACACCTCTATAAATTCGATAGAAATTCACCCTACTTTAGGACTTGCTCCTTTTACATTTCTATGGAGTGATGGAAATACAGATTCCGTAAGAACCAACTTACCACCCGGCACTTATAAGGTAACTATAAAAGATTCTAAATGTGTTCCTTCATTTATATTTGACTCAGTCGTAATTCCTGAAAAATTATTTATTGCTACTATTGATTTTGATACCGCTTGTTCTGGTTTACCTACTCACTTTCAAGGTTCTGCACCTCTTCCTGTCGGAACAACAAATTCATGGGAATGGGATTTTGGTGATAATAATAACACTTCTACTCTACAAAACCCCGAATATATTTTCTCAAATAATGGTACTTTTACTGTTAGCCTCATTGTCACAAACAGCAACGGTTGTAAAGATACAACAACACAACAAGTCTTGGTAAATGCTACACCAACACCGTCCTTTTCTGTTGAAGATGTTTGTGTTCATTTTAACTCTGTTTTTACAGAAAATAGTACCATCAATCCACCTGACGTAAATAACTCCTATAATTGGGATTTTGGTGACGGGAATCATTCTACGTTACAATCCCCAACTCACCTTTATTCTTCTGATGGAAACTATGATGTGAAACTTGTTGTAACAAGTGATAAAAATTGTTCAGATTCGTTGACTTTGAGTACAACTATATTCCCTAAACCTATTGCAGCTTTCGGTGTTACGCAAGGTTGTTTACCTTCTATTGATTTTACAGATTCCTCAACGGTTACTTCCGGAAGCATTGATACCTGGGAATGGAATTTTGATGATGGAACGAGTTCTACTATACAAAATCCAAATCACAATTATAATTATGACACCAACTTTTCTCCTACTCTCATTATTACGACCAATAATGGTTGTAAAGACACAACTTCAAGAACAACCATACAAAATGCTTTACCAACTGCTAATTTCAGTATCACGCCTGAGTGTCTGTATGATTCTTTAATTTTTACCGATCTTTCTACGGTAGCTTCTTCGAGTACAATTACCAATTGGGTGTGGAATTTTGGTGATGGTAGTAGTTTTGTATCCAATCAAAATACAAAACATAAATATAATTCGGCGGGAAGTTACAATGTAACTCTGATAACAACAACCAATAACGGTTGTATTGATGATACATCTTTTACAGCATTAGTTTACCCTATTCCAATTGCTAATTTTACTACAACAACGGTTTGTGAAAATACACCGCCCACTTATTTTATGGATATGTCTTCTGTTTCTTCCGGCTCACTAATAGGATGGCAATGGGATTTTAATGATGGAAATACTTCTACTTTACCTAATCCTTCCAACGCTTATACAACCAACGACATCTACAATGTGGAATTAATCGTAACCTCTGACCACAATTGTAAAGATACAACAGAACTTCCTGTTACGGTTTTGGCCAAACCTACGGCTGACTTTAGTGAAGATAAAACGGAAGGGTGTTCTCCTGTCTGCGTTAATTTTCAAGATAATTCAACGGCGAATGCTTCGAGTATTGATTATTGGTTTTGGAGTTACGGAAATGGTGATGCCGGCTTTAACCAAAATCCGTCGGTTTGTTATGAAAATACAA
>JALWSJ010000327.1 GCA_026993705.1 Flavobacteriales bacterium | reverse complement strand
TAAAAAAACATCGGCTTTTTTCATGGCTTCTTCTAGTGTTTTAACTTTAGTTTTTACAGCAAATTGTTGTTTTTGTTTGTCTAAGTTTTTTCTATCAGTTGTTATGGCTCCTTTAGAATCAAACATGATTAAATTTTGAGGTTTTACTCCTACAGCAATGTACAATTTAGCACAAGAAACCGCTGCTGCTCCTGCACCACTGACTACAACCTTAATTTCATTTATTTTCTTTCCTGTTAATTCGAGTGCATTTAATAAGGCGGCGGAAGAAATAATAGCCGTCCCATGCTGATCGTCGTGCATGATTGGAATATTTAATTCCTTTTTTAATCGTTCTTCAATTTCGAAGGCTTCCGGTGCTTTGATGTCTTCTAAATTTATGCCTCCAAAGGTTGGAGCTATTGCTTTTACTGTTTCTACAAAACGGTCGATATCTGTTGCGTCAACTTCTATATCAAAAACATCTATGTCGGCATAAATTTTAAACAATAATCCTTTTCCTTCCATCACGGGTTTAGATGCCTCCGGTCCAATGTTCCCTAATCCTAATACAGCTGTGCCATTAGTGATTACTGCGACTAAATTTCCTTTTGCCGTGTATTCATATACTTTACTTTTATCCTTTGCTATCTCCAAGCAAGGTTCTGCGACTCCCGGTGAATAAGCTAAGGATAAATCTCGTTGTGTGCTGTATGATTTGGTTGGAATGACTTCTATTTTCCCCTTTCTTCCTGAGCTATGGTAATCCAAAGCTTCTTTCTTCCTTATTTTCATTTGTTTTAGTTTTAGTGAGATTGTTCTTTCTATTATTAACTAATTAATAATAGTATAAATAACCTCTTTCGGAGAGGTTTTTCCAAACAATCATTGTGTGTAGTAACACAAAGGTATAAAAACGCATTAAGTTACAAAATAAAGATATGAACCATTATTTGTAATTATGAGGTGCAGTAAATACAAAAGCCATTGTATTTACTACAATGGCTTTTATAATCAACTTGTTAAGTTTGAATTAA
Source organism: Flavobacteriales bacterium (assembly GCA_026993705.1). Classification (GTDB taxonomy): domain Bacteria; phylum Bacteroidota; class Bacteroidia; order Flavobacteriales_D; family Parvicellaceae; genus S010-51. The sequence continues at coordinate 2,626 of JALWSJ010000327.1, read as the reverse complement.
TCTACATTTTCGATAACCATAGCAGATGCACCACCGCCACCGTTACAGATTGCTGCAGCTCCGTATTTACCACCATTTTGTTTCAATACGTTTATTAGTGTTACAATAATTCTCGACCCACTATTACCAAGTGGGTGTCCCAAAGACACAGCACCTCCATTTACATCAACATTTTCAGGTTTTATTCCTAATTCCTTCATGTTAAATAGACCTACAACAGAAAAAGCTTGGTTCAGTTCCCAATAGTCGATATCTTTAACTTCTAATTTAGCTTTTTTTAAGGCAACTGGTAAAGCTTTAGAAGGTGCAGTAGTAAACCATTCCGGATCGTGAGCAGCATCACCGTAACCAACAATTTTTGCAATTGGTTTTAATCCTAATTCTTCTGCTTTTTCTTTGCTCATCAATAAAAGAGCTGATGCTCCGTCATTTAATGTAGAGGCATTTGCAGCTGTTACGGTTCCATCTTTTTTAAATACGGTTCTTAATTGAGGTATTTTTTCCATTTTAACGTTTGTAAATTCCTCATCTGTATCAACAATTATAGGTTCTACTCTTCTTTGAGGTACTTCTACAGGAACAACTTCTTCCTTAAATTTTCCTTCTTCCCATGCTTTTGCCGAACGTTTGTAAGATTCAATAGCGAAATTATCTTGATCTTCTCTGGTGATGTTGTGTTCAAAAGCACATTTTTCAGCACAAACTCCCATATGAACTTGATTGTAAACATCGGTTAAGCCATCTTTTACCATTCCGTCAATCATGGTTACATCCCCTAATTTTACAGCGTTTCTTGCATTGTAATAATGTGGAGCACTACTCATATTTTCCATTCCTCCGGCAATAACTATATCGTTATCTCCTGCTAATATGGTTTGAGTAGCCAAGCTAAGTGCTTTCATACCTGATGCACATACTTTATTTACTGTTGTCGCAGGAATTGTATCCGGAAGTCCTGCAAAAATAGTTGCTTGTCGTGCAGGTGCTTGACCTAAATTTGCTTGTAAAACATTTCCCATAAATACTTCTTCCACTAAATTAGGGTCTATACCTGCTTTATTGATTGCCCCTTTGATAGCTGCTGCACCCAATTTAGGTGCTGGAACGGTTGATAAAGCTCCTAAAAAACTTCCTATTGGTGTTCTTGCCGCTGAAATAATATAAACTTCTTTCATCTTTTTAATTTATTTAATGATTAATAAAAAAGCACCTTATTTAAGGTGCTTTTTGTTATGCTATAGTTTCTGCAATTGTTTCTGTATCATCTCCGTTTAAAAGCATTTCAATAGCTTTTTTAACATCGACTTCATCTATATTTTTGTATCCTAATCTTACCGCCATGATGTCTATTAAGTTCATCTCATTTTTGTCGATTTCACCATCGGTAATCATCATTTTAATCAGCTCAACCATTTGTTGCATTCTTTCAACTTTGCTGACCGGTGGAATTATAGGGTATTTAGAAGGATTGTTAATGATGTCTTCTATTTGTTCTTTATTAAGGTCTATATTCTTTCCTATTCTATAAAGCAATAAGTTTTCTTCATCAGTTAATTTGCCATCCGCTTTGGCGATAAGTAAAAGATTTTTAAAATGTCCTTTGTCTTGTTTTTTTTCTCCGCTTTCAAAGTATTGAGCTATTGACATAAATTTGATTTATTTAATGGTTGCACAAAAATAAGAAGTATTTTCTATTTTTCTTATTAAAGTAAATAATAAAATCAGAATATCACCTAACTAAAACAAACATAGTAGGTCTTTTGTTTAAATTTGGTTTGTTATTTCGCCAGTCTTTTATGTTTTTGGTTTGAATAAATTCTGTTTCCAGTGTTATATCGCAAGCTATACATAATCGTAAGTTGCTATTCATTCGTTGTAAAATCTCGTTTAACAGTTTATTGTTTCTAAAGGGGGGTTCCATAAAGATTTGTGAAACGTTGTTTAAGGCTTGTTTTTCTATAATTTTGAGTTTTTTATTTCGTTCTTGTTTCTCAAAAGGTAAATAGCCATTGAAAGTGAATTGTTGCCCATTCATTCCACTACTGATAAGGGCTAGTAATATGGAGGAAGGGCCGACCATAGGAACAACTTGTATATTTTTATTGTGAGCTATTCTTACGATTTCGCTACCAGGGTCAGCTATGCCGGGACAACCGGCTTCGCTTATAATCCCTATATCGTTTCCTTCTTCCGTAGGGATTAAGAAACTAGATAAATCACGAGCATCGGTGTGTTTATTGAGTTCAAAAAAGGTGATTTTATTTACATCTATTGCTTTGTCTATTCGTTTTAAATAACGTCGTGTTGTTTTTATATTTTCTACGATTAGAAAACGTATTTTTTTGAGTTGTTCTTGTACCTCAAGTGGTATAACCGCATCAATCGAACTTTCTCCTAATGTCATAGGGAAGAGAATAATTTTACCTTTCATTTTTTATTTTTTCAATTATGCTTTCGCATGCTTTATCTAACATTTGAAATACTTTTTCAAAACCGTCTTGTCCGCCAAAATAAGGGTCGGGTACTCCTCTGTTTTCATTGGAATATATTTCGTTTAATATCATTTTTACTTTTTTCATTTGTTCGTGGGATTTAGCCATGGCAATTAAATCCGAATAATTTGAAG
>JALWSJ010000326.1 GCA_026993705.1 Flavobacteriales bacterium | reverse complement strand
CAATTATGATGAACGACAAATATAACAAAAAAAGAAAACCCCAATCCCTAACAAATGTTAAAGATTGGAGTTTTCTTTTTTTATAGAGTTCCCATTCAACGATTATCAATTTCTTCTACGTTTGGATGTTTTGATTTCACCCATTCAAATTTGCTGTCGCTGATATTTGCATTCGGTGTTATCTTTTCAATCTTAAATTGAATCGTTACCGCATCTTTGGTTTTTATTGTGATTTTCTTGAGTTGGTTTTTAGCTTCATCTATTTTTAGAATAACGGTGTGATATTTACTTTCCTTTGGATTAGTTGGGTATAATCTAATCTCTGTTATGCCGTCCTTTTTGCCGAAGTATTTGTATTTGAAATTTTTATCCCAAATGGTCATAATTTCGCTCGGATTAATTCCTCCGTCCAAATCTTCTACTGCATCTATGTAACATTCATCGTCTTCTTTTACATACGTCCAAACGGATTCACCGTCGCTATATACATCTCGTTCTTCTGTAGTGTAGAAGAATTTATCACCTTTGGTATAGGCTTTTCCCGTATGGGTTTCATTTAGGTCAGAACTTTTGATGGTTAGTTTAAAATCGATAACCATTGTTTTATAACCTTTTAATTCTTTGCCAAGTTTGTCTAAAATTATTTTGGCTTCTTCATCTCGTTCTTGATATTCATCCTTTTGGGCAAATGCCCCCAATGTTATCAATACTCCTATAAATAATAAACTAAAATGTTTCATAATTGTTTGTGTTTAAGAACAATCATTACGATTGTTTTTGTTTTCTTGCTAAGAAAAAATTGTGCCATTTATTGATTTTGGAGTTGAAAGAAGAAATCTTATTCTTTTTGCATGTTTACTCTTACTCTGCGTTAGGGATAGGAGTGGCATCCTTTTGTGTTGTTGCACCTATGCAACACAAAAGATATAGCGGATAGCCCGACCCTCATTTGCTAAAGAAATGTTTCGCGAGAGCGATATGTTTCTTTTGCAAATGAGGGGAACGCCAAAATTATTATCTTAAACTACTTATTCTATAAATCCGCTGCGTTGGCTATCATTTCGGCAATATCCAATACTTTTATGTCGCTTTCTTTGTTGAAATGTTTTACTCCATCAGTCATCATCGTGTTACAGAACGGACATCCCGTGGCTACTACATTTGCTTTGGCTTCTAATACATCTTCGGTGCGTTCCACATTGATTTCTTTGTCGCCTTTTTCTGCTTCTTTAAACATTTGAGCACCTCCTGCACCGCAACATAGTCCTGTGGATTTGCAACGCTTCATTTCTACCAGTTCCGAGTCTAATTTGGATAATAATTCTCTTGGTGCTTCATACACGTCATTGGCTCTACCTAAGTAGCAAGGGTCGTGAAAGGTGATTTTTTTACCCTTAAAATCTCCGCCATTTTTCACTTTTATCTTCCCTTCTTTGAGTAGTTTATTTATAAGTTGAGAATGGTGTACGACATCGTAATTGCCTCCTAAATCTGGATACTCGTTTTTAAGCGTATTGAAACAGTGCGGACAAGCGGTAACGATGTTTTTGATTTTATATTCGTCTAAAACTTGAATGTTTTGTACGGCTTGCATCATAAAGGTAAATTCATTTCCTGCACGTTTTGCAGGGTCACCTGTGCAAGATTCTTCTGTGCCTAAAACGGCGAATTTTATACCGGCGTGATGTAAAATTTTAACCACTGCTTTGGTGATTTTTTTGGCTCTGTCATCAAAACTTCCGGCACAACCTACCCAAAATAATATTTCTGGTGTTTCTCCTGCAGTAGCCATTTCAGCAACTGTTGGAACTTTTATTTGTTCACTCATATTTCAGTGTTTTTCAGAATGATTTTAATTTTTTTAATTTCTTTGATAGGGTAGAACGGTTCAATTAAGCTTCCTCTGCCCATTTTAATCTATCCGTCGGAGAGAATTGCCACGGGGCACCGTTATTTTCTATATTGGTTAACATACCGGCTAATTCGCTAGGTACTTTCGATTCCTCCATAACTAAGTATCTTCTCAAGTCGATAATAACGCTTAAAGGTTCTATATTTACAGGACACTCCATCACGCAAGCATTACAAGTCGTACAAGCCCATAGTTCTTCTTCGGTAATGTAATCTCCCAACAGTGATTTTCCGTCATTAAACTCTTTTTTGTCGATTCCTTCCTTTCTGATTTGTTCGCCTACCTCTTCAATTCTATCTCTTACGTCCATCATTATCTTTCTTGGCGATAATTTTTTACCCGTAATGTTAGCAGGGCAAGAAGAAGTACATCTACCACACTCTGTACAAGTGTATGCGTCCATTAGTTGTTTCCAAGTCAAATCCAAAACGTCTTTTGCTCCAAATCTTTCCGGCTCTGCTTGTTCTTCTCCTTCGGCTGGAGCAGCGTAAGGGTCAAAATTAGGGTCAAACATTTTTTCAACCTCCTCTTTTACCGCTTCTAAGTTGGTAAATTTACCTTTTGGATTGGTGTTGTAAAAGTAAGTATTCGGAAATGCCAAAATAATATGGAAGTGCTTAGAATAAGGCAAAAAGTTAAGAAATGCCAAGATTCCCATAATGTGAAACCACCACATTGTTCGTTCTAAAAAGATAAGTGATTCGGTCGATAATCCATCTAAAAACGGAACAAGAAAGCTACTCACGGGAAACGCTCCGGCTTCTACATAATGTGGAACGCCTCTCGTTTGAAGAATGTAATCCGATGCGTCCATAATTAAAAATGCTGACATCAAAACCACCTCTGACAAAAGGATGATATTTGCATCATCAAAAGGCCAACCTCTCATTTCAGGCTTGTGGAAACGAGGTATCTTAATCACATTTCTTCTAATCAAGAAAATAAGACAAGCCAAGAAAACCAAAAAGGCTAAAATCTCAAATGTTCCAATCAGAAAATTATAAAGACCTCCTAATCCCGAGAAAATTCGGTGATGTCCGGTAATTCCGTCAATAATAATTTCCAATACTTCAATGTTGATAATCACAAACCCAACGTAAACAATAATATGCAAAAATCCAGCAATCGGTCTTCTCAACATTTTACCCTGCCCGAGAGCCACACGTATCATATTTCTCAGTCTTTTATCCTTGTTGTCGCTTCGGTCAACATCTTTACTGAGTTTAATGTTGTAGCTTATCTTCTTTACGTTTCGAGCAAAAAACACTCCCGCAATAATCAATAAAATAGTAAAAATAATACTTCCTAACATAGTCTGTTAATTTAGATTCAACCTGCAAATAACGGAAACATTATGATAAGGACAAAAGAAAAATTGAAGAATAGTTATTCTAAAAAAGAGCTAGATATAAATATTTTGGGCGTTCCCCTCATTTTCCAAACAAACATATTGCTTCCGCGAAACGTTTGTTAGGTAAATGAGGGTCGGGCTATCACTACTCACTCTTTTGTGTTGCATAGGTGTTGTGTTGCATAGGTGCAACAATACAAAAGGAGTTCAAACACGCCGTTCTATCCCTAACGCAGGTGAAATTGGCGATAGAAAGTGAATTTTTGGTTTCTTAGACGATGAATAAAAATTTTGCATAGCACCAGCTATGGAAAATTTTTATGAAGAAGTATAAGGAATCAAAAAACTCTTTATATCGTCTATTTTGCTCGTGTTAGGG
>JALWSJ010000325.1 GCA_026993705.1 Flavobacteriales bacterium | reverse complement strand
CTAAACACTGATGCTTCTTTCCGCTTCGAGAGAGGAATAGACCCGAACATTACTATTGATACTCTAAAGAGAGCTGCTCTTTTGATAAAAGAAATAGCCGGCGGTAAAATAGCCGGAGATGTTGTTGATATTTATCCAAAACCCATCGAGAATTTCACATTTTGGGTCAATAAAAAAAGAATCGGACAGCTTTGCGGAGTTGATTTTAAAGCTGGAGAAATTGAACAAATACTGACGTTTTTAGATATTCAAATTTTAGATACAAAAGAAGATTCTATCAAAGTTGAAGTCCCTGCATATCGAGTAGATGTTCAAAGAGAAGCAGATATCGCTGAGGAAGTTCTTCGTATTTATGGGTTCAATAATGTACCACTTCCCGAGAAGTTAAACACCTCCATTTCTTATCGTCCAAAATTGGATAAAGAAAAACACCAAAACTATATTTCGGATTGGCTTTCAGGAATCGGATATTTTGAGGCAATGTCAAATTCTCTAACGAAGTCTGCTTATGTAGATGTAGCAAAAAGTAAATCTATTCAAGACGATTATTCCGTAAAAATTCTCAATCCTTTGAGCTCTGAATTGGATGTAATGCGACAAACTTTGGTTTTTAACGGATTGGAAGCTGTTCGCTTAAACCAAAATCACGGTGCTGAAAACATTAAATTATTTGAATTTGGTAAAATTTATCAAAAATTTGAGAGCTGTTATCATGAAGAACAACAGCTATTGGTAACCATCAGTGGAAACAAAGAAGAAGAACGTTGGAACTCCAATCACAATGAAGTGAGTTTCTTTACTGTTAAAGCAGTAGCTGAAGCCCTTTTCAAACGATTGGGAATTTGGAAAAACAATTCCGTTTCATCAACAAAAAATGATTTATTTGCCGATGGTTTAACCTACAAAATAGCAAAGAAAAAAGTAGCGGATATCGGTTGGGTAAGAAACGACATCGTAAAACAATTCGGAATAAAAAAAGACGTTTTTATGGCGGTAATCTATTGGGAAACCGTGCTTGATTTACTGGTAATGAACAAAGTTAAATTTAAAGAATTAACTAAATATCCAGCTGTAAAACGAGATTTATCTTTGTTGTTAGACGACACTATCAGTTTCGAGCAAATAGAACAAATAGCCCGAAAAAGCGATAAGCGACTATTGAAAGAAGTTTCTCTTTTTGATGTATATAAAGGTAAAAATATGCCGGAGGGCAAAAAGTCATACGCAGTTCGGTTTGTCTTGCAAGACGAGAATAAAACATTAAAAGACAAGGAAATAGATAAAGTAATGGGTAAAATACAAAAAGGCTTGCAAGAACAACTTAAAGCAGAATTGAGATAACAGCTATGATAGGGAGGTTTAAAGGCAGAACAGGAACATGGATTTACGGATATTTATTCGTAAAAATAGGAATACATACGTTTTACAAGAAACATCAGGCTCATAATATAGAAACTGTTCCTTACAACAAAAAACCAATCATCTTTGCCTCCAATCATCAAAATGCTTTTTTAGACCCCATCTTGATTACGGTTGTCGGGAAAAAGAACACTTATTACTTAACTAGAGCGGACATCTTTCAAAAGCCTTTTCTAAACAAATTGTTTAGGGGAATCTATATGTTACCTATCTATCGTCAAAGAGACGGAGGCGACCCAAAAGTAAGAAATCAAGAAACGTTTAATGAATGTTATGATTTGTTAAACAATAATGAAGCGATTATTATATTTCCGGAAGGGAACCATGCCGGTCAACATCATCTCCGTTCTTTAAAAAAGGGATTGGTACGTATCGGCTACGGAGCAATGGATAAATACGGAGAAGATTTGGATGTTCATATTATTCCCGTAGGATTAAATTACAGCCGTTTTGATGGATTTCAATCAGAGTTTTTAATCAACTTTGGCAAACCGATACGACTACAAGAATATTTGGAAGATAGAAAAAAGGATGAAGTTCGAACTATCAACAAAATAACAGTACGAGTCAGTGAAGCGATGAGCAACGAAATGATAGACATCCAAGATTTAGATCATTACACCGCTATTGACGAGATGCTGTATATCTATCCTAGAGAAATAGACAAATTTGCCGGTCGGGACTCCTATACACTATATGATAAATTCATAGCTCAAAAAGGACTGATTGAAAAAGTAGAGAAAGATTTTAAAGAAAACCCCGAAACAGCAACTACTGTTTCTTCAACCATTGAAAACATAATTGATTTTACGAAGAAAAATAAATTAAAATATTGGTTGTTTGAACAAGCATCTTATTCTTCGTTAGGATTATTGTTCTCTATTCTTTTGTTGATTATAGGTTTGCCCTTTCATCTTTACGGAGTAATTAATAATTACATCCCATATAAAATTCCGGTATGGTTTGTTCAGAAAAAAATAAAAGACAAAACATTCCATGGTTCTTTTAAAATGGCATTTGGTGTTTTGTTTTTTCAAATCTTTTGGTTACTTCAAACAGGTATAGTAGCCTTACTGACCGATGATTATCTCTGGATAATATACGCTATTTCTTTACCTATTTCCGCAATGTACAGTTGGAATTATTGGAAATTCTACTTAAAAACATTAGGTAAATTACGATACAATAAAGCAATAAAGACAACGGAAGGAAAAAGCATAAAACAAAAAAGAGACGAGGTGGCTCAATATATTTTAAACTTAAATAAGCATGCAGTTTAAAGAAATCATAGGACAAGAGCCGGTAAAAAAACATTTAATAGATACAGTAAAGGAAAAACGTATCAGCCATGCTCAGTTATTTTTAGGACCTGAAGGCTCCGGTAATTTACCTTTGGCAATTGCTTATGCTCAGTATATTTTCTGCACAAACAAAGACGAATACGACGCCTGTAGAACATGCCCTTCTTGCAAAAAAGTACAAGCCTTCAGTCATCCTGATTTGCATTTCTCTTATCCTATTCACTTACAAAAATCCACAAGAACATCCGATGATGTTTTTGCCGATTGGAAAAAACAACTGGAAACGAGCATTTATTTTTCTGTTCAAGATTGGTATAAAACATTGGGCAACGACAACAAACAAGGAACAATAGGAACAGAAGAAAGCCAACGTATTGTAAAAAAAATAGCACTAAAATCTTACGAAGGCGGATACAAAATCCTTATTATGTGGCTACCCGAAATGATGAATCTACAAGCATCAAACAAGCTACTTAAAATCATCGAAGAACCACCAAAAGATACACTTTTCCTATTGGTTTCTGAAAATCAAGAAAAAATAATTCCAACCATCCTGTCAAGAACACAATTAGTTAAAGTTCCTCGCCTGAAGGAAGCAATTTTAACCGATTATTTAATACGTAAAAAAGGTTTACCTAAAAATGAAGCCGAAACTTTCGCCCATTTGTCAGAAGGAAACGTTGCCCTTGCTTTTTCCTTAATGGAAAACAAAGAACAAGCCTCTTTTAATTTAGACAATTTTATCAAATGGATGCGTCTGTGCTATATGAGGAACGTAGGAGAAACCATCGACTGGGTTGACAGCATGGCAAGTGCCGGACGCGAAACACAAAAAAACTTTTTAGTTTTCACCTTAGGAATGTTTCGTCAAAGCATCGTCGGACACTATACCAATTCAAAATTGGTCGTATTGACAGAAGCTCAACAACAATTTTTAGAAAAATTTGCCCCTTTTATCAATCACAAAAACATATTACCACTTACCGAAGTAATCAATGATGCTTACTATCATCTCGAACGAAACGCCAATCCTAAAATACTATTGTTAGATGTTTCACTTAAAATATTCGCCTACCTAAAACGTAAAGTATAAATGTTTTCCAATACAGAAATTGAACGCTACGACAGACACCTAAAATTAAAAGAAGTAGGAATTTCCGGGCAAGAAAAATTAAAAAAAGCCAAAGTCCTCGTCGTTGGAGCAGGTGGATTAGGTTGTCCCGTACTACAATATTTAACAGCAGCAGGCGTAGGAACAATAGGCATCATTGATGATGACATTGTGTCTCTATCCAATCTACAACGCCAAATTCTTTTTGAAACAACAGATATAGGACAAAACAAAGCAAAAGTTGCCAAAACAAAGCTGACACAACTAAACCCCTTTGTTGAAATAGAAGCCCTACAAAAAAGATTAACTACCGAAAACAGCCTGACTATTTTTAACCATTTCGATATAATAGTCGATGCAACCGACAACTTCTCCTCCAGATATTTAATCAATGACACCTGCGTTTTACTTGGTAAACCATTAGTCTATGGCTCGATTTCAAAATTCGAAGGACAAGTTTCCGTATTCAATTATCAAGAGTCGGCAACCTACCGCTGCTTATTTCCCGAACCTCCCAAATCAGGTAGCATCCCCAATTGTTCTGAAGCAGGTGTTTTAGGCGTTCTTCCGGGCATAATAGGAACCAAACAAGCAAACGAAGTCCTTAAAATTATTTTAGAAATAGGAGAAGTATTATCCAATAAGTTACTCATATATAACGCATTGGATGAATCGTCTTTAACCATCCAAATCAAAAGAAATGAAGCTGAAATAAGAAAAGTTATAACCAATGGTTTAAACAAAAACTATGAATTGGTTTGCGAAACTACATTGCCGAATGAAATAACCACAACAGACGCAAAAAAACTACTTGAAGACAAAGCGGTTGTTTTCCTCGATATACGCGACCATTGGGAGCAACCCCGACTGACCGAAGTTACCCCACTCGAAATACCACTCGAAGATTTAGAAGACGAACACCATCAAATACCCAAAGACAAAAAAGTCATCGTCTTCTGCCAAACAGGAGGAAGAAGTCAACAAGCAATCGAATACCTGAAAAGCAACCACGGATACACCAATTTAATCAACCTAAAAGGAGGGATTTTGGAGTGGTAATTTAATCTTTTGAGCGTTCCCCTCATTTTCAAAAACAACATATCGCTCTCGCGAAACGTTGTTTTTGAAAATGAGGGTCGGGCTATCCGCTATATCTTTTGCCCTCCAAAAGGAGGGAGAGCAAAAGGATGCCGCTCCTATCCCTAACGTGAATGAAATTGGCGGATAGAAAGTAATTTTTTAGTTTCTTAGACGATAATAAAGTTATAGCTCTCTATTTTGAGTTAAACCATACACCAATAAAAAAAGCATTCTTATACATTAACACTCTCCAAATAATCTTCAATATTTTTTTCTATTCGTGATAGTACATCTTTAGTTTCATCTTTAACAAATTTCTCTCCGGAAACTTGTTCATACAATTCAATGTATCTATCAGAAACTGAACGAACAAACTCTTCCATCATTTCCGGGACAACTTGTCCTTCTTTCCCTTGAAAGCCATTCTCCATCAACCACTCACGAACAAACTCTTTCGACAACTGTTTTTGATTCAAACCTTGTTCAAAACGATCCTCATATTCATCAGCATAAAAATAACGAGAAGAATCAGGTGTATGTATTTCATCAATTAAGTAGATTTTACCGTCTTTTTTACCAAACTCATACTTTGTATCTACCAAAATCAACCCCCTCTCTTTCGCCATTTCAGTTCCTCTCTTAAATAGAGCATACGTATATTTTTCCAACTGCTCATAGTCTTCTTTACTCACAATTCCCTTACTCAATATTGCCTCTTTGGATATATCTTCATCATGCTCACCGAACTCCGCTTTTGTAGAAGGGGTTATAATCGGTTGCTCAAATCGTTGATGCTCTTTCATCCCCTCCAAAAGTTTCACGCCACAAAGCTCTCGTGTGCCCGATTTATAAGTTCTCCACGCATGACCTGTTAAATAACCTCTAATCACCATTTCCACCTTAAACGGTTCACAAAAACGCCCGACTGTTACATTAGGATCCGGCACCGCTATACTCCAATTTGGTACAATATCTTCAGTAGCTTTTAAAAACTTTGCTGCCAACTGATTCAACACCTGACCTTTATAAGGTATGCCTTTGGGAAGCACTACATCAAAAGCCGAGATTCTATCACTAACACACATGACTAAAATCTGATTATCTATATTATACACATCCCTTACCTTACCTTTATAATGGCTGATTTGTTTGGGAAATTTAAAATTTGTTTCTGTAATAGCTTCCATTTATGTTTGTTTATTTTGTTTGTCAAATGCTCTAATGATATGCTTTACCAAACGATGCCTTACAACATCCTGTTCGGTTAACCTCACAATTGCAATTCCTTCTATATCCTTTAATATTTCAGTTGTCTTTCTTAATCCTGACTTTTGATTATATGGTAAATCAACTTGGGTCGCATCACCGGTAATGACAAACTTTGCCGACTCCCCCATTCGTGTCAAAAACATTTTTATTTGTGTCTCCGTAGCATTTTGTGCCTCGTCCAAAATAACAAAAGCTTTGTCTAATGTTCTTCCACGCATATAAGCAAGAGGAGCAATTTGAATAATATTTTGTTCCATATACTCTTCCAACTTTTCATTAGTCAACATATCACGCAACGCATCATATAACGGTTGCAAATACGGATCTAGTTTATCTTTTAAATCACCGGGTAAAAAACCCAAATTTTCTCCGGCCTCAACAGCCGGGCGAGTTAATATAATTTTCTTAACCTCCTTTCTCTTTAATGCACGAACAGCAAGGGCAACCGCAGTATACGTTTTACCCGAACCTGCCGGCCCTATGGCAAACAAAATATCATTATCGACCAATGAACTTACCATCTTTCGTTGATTCGGTGTCTTTGCCTTAATCTGAACTCCTTTATTCCCGTAAACAAGAACTTTATTATCAGCACTTTCAGAATTAAATACAGAGGACTGAGCGTTCAGAATATTCTCAATATTGCTCTGAGATAAATGATTATACCTATCCAAATGACTAAATATCAAAAGCATTGTATTTTCAAAGATCTTAATATCATCCTTTGCACCTAATACTCGAATAATATTCCCCCTAACTATGATTTTTAGTTTTGAAAAATGAGATTGAATTTGATGTAATCGAACATTATTAGCCCCAAATAAATCCAACGGATTAATACTACCTATATCTATAGTCTTTTCTTGCAATTTTATGTAATTTTTAAGTTTACCCAAATACTCAACGAATGATAAAAATATATTCCGTATTTTTGGAATCCGAAAGTAATCATTTCAATCTTTTTACAGAAGATTTTAGACATCTTTTTAAAGACCAATGATGAATTTAACCTTAAATACGCAAGTGAAATTCTATTACAAAGCCAAACTCCGCATCATTATTGGCAATGCTCGTTTCTCGATACTCACCGTAGCTATGGCTACGCTTGCGTGTCTCAAAACTGTGCTTGACCAATAATAATACATACACATTTTGACTTTTCATAACGAAATCACTTACGGATTTAAGATTCAACAAAAAGCTAATACAGAATTAACACACCTAAATGAAAATCATTACTCTTACAACCGACATGGGACTTAAAGACTACTACGTAGCTTCTGTAAAAGGAACTATTTTAAGTCAGTATCCGGAGGCTGTAATTGTAGATATTTCTCATCAAATCGCTCCTTTTGATGTTGTGCAAGCCTTTTTCGTGCTCAGCAACTGCTACAAGGATTTTCCGAAAGGGACGATACATATCATTGGTATAAACCCGTTTGAAACGGATGATATTCGCCATTTACTTATTGAACACGAAGGACATTATTTTATAGGAGCCGACAACGGAATCTTCTCGTTGCTTTTTCCCAAAAATCCTGCAAACATATATGAACTAAACTTAGTAGAGGATACCTTAACTCAATCTTTTCCAACTAAAAATATATTCACAAAAGCGGCTACACATATCGCTAAAGGTGGCAAACCCGAGGTTATTGGTAGCAGAACAGACTCTCTAAATAAACTTCAATTATTTAGAGCAACAGCTGAAAGCAATATTATAAAAGGAACAGTTATATATATTGACTCCTATGGAAATGTTATTACAAATATTTCTATTCAGCTTTTTAATGAAATACGACAAAACAGACCTTTTAAAATATATCTTACAAGAGCCGGCTATACCATTTCTAAGATTAGTAAAAACTATAACGAAGTTCCGGAAGGTGAAAAACTAGCACTATTTAGTAGCTCCGGACACTTAGAAATCGCAATAAACAAAGGAGTTGAAGGCTCCGGAGGCGGTGCAAACAAATTGTTCGGATTAAAAATATCAGATACTATTACCATCGAATTTGAAGATATTCCTCACACCTCAATCTAACTCGGTTAAAATGTAATTCTTTTGTCATTTTTTATCCCTTCTAACTGAATTTATTCAATAAAATGTATATTTGTCAGCATGGAAACTAAAGCACATGGTATGTCTAACAAAAAGCAAATCCTTATTTCTTGGGTAAAACGCTTCGGAGTGGTTGGCTTTCTTTTCTTCCTGATAAAAGGGTTATTGTGGATTGTTGCCGGTTTTTGGGTCGGATACTCTTTATTTTAAATTATACTATCCTTTATAAAAATTGCTACTTACTTTTTTCGTCAGTCTTTACATAAACTTTATCAAATAAAACCATACTCTTAAAATAAAAACCGTTATTTTTGGCATCAGTTTAGGCAACTCTTTTATTAACAAATCGTTTCCCTACTGAACCAAATAATTGTGCTATGTATAAGATTTCAATTTTCAATATATTTTCTTTCTTTATATTCATCCTTTTTTCGAGTTCTGCTGTTTTAGGACAAGTAATTGTGAATAAAGCTAACATAAAAGTGCAATCCGGGGCATTTTTGGTAGTAAATAATCAATCCATGAAAATCAACACTAACGGTATAGTTGACAATGAAGGAGAGATTGACGTAGATTACAACTTTATCAACAACGGAATGGCTACAGGTGCAGGTGCAGCAACTGGTCTTTACAAAATTGGAGGAGATTGGGAAAACAACAATACTTTTATTGCAGACAATTCAACTGTTCACTTGTATAATGCGGATAAATTAATCACTGGATCAGCAGAAACTAATTTTTACAACCTACGATTAACCGGAGGTAACAAACTAATGACAATAAATGCTTCTGCAGTTTGGCTTGATTTAGGAGTTGATCATTTATTGACTGATGAAAACATTATGCTTATCGATAACTCTGACCCTGCTTCTTTAATTTTCACTACTGGATTTGTTAGCAGCAGAGGAGATGGGCACTTACAACGAAAAACACAATCTACATCTTCTTATATTTTCCCTCTCGGAAGTGATGTGGGTGATTTTAGATTACGCCCAATAGAAATCACTCCCAACGATAATTCACAAAATATTTATGGTGCAAGACTAGCAAACAATAACGCCACACAAGACGGCTATAGTTTAAAAGAGAAATCCGCATTAGTTGGTCAATTAAATGAATCCTATTACCATCATTTATATCACAACAGCGGTACTTCTCCAGCAGATATAACATTTTACTACGATGACACAGAAGACGAAATAATAGAAACAATCGCACATTGGAATAACCAATGGCTAATCCTTGATGGTGTTACTCCGAGCATGGGAAATGGCACCTTTTCCTCTTTAACTCTTCATAACTTTGAAGACTTTAGCCCTCGACCTTTTGTTCTAGCGAGTAAAACTGACTTTATCTATATCCCAAATGCTATGACCCCAAACGGAGATGGTAAAAATGACTTTTTATCAGTCTATTATAATGAAAATACATTATTAAATTTTGATTTCTATATTTTTGACAGATGGGGAAATATGGTTTACGAAACGCACCATGCCAACTTCTCTTGGGACGGAACATATAAAGGACAACCGTTACCTGATGGGGCATATGTTTGGAAAATGAGATATCAGGAAAAAAACAATACTGAAATTGTTGATAAATTAGGGCAGGTAACTATACTACATTAGACTTTCGTTTCTCCTATATTAACCGATTCATTGCTTGGTACTTCTAGTAACTTTAAGACATTCTTAACGCTATTTAGACTAAATGATGATGTATAAACAACCGTATTTCGGTTTATTTTCGATTTATTTTTCAGTTGATGTCGTTGAAGTATAACTTCTACTTGTTTAGCTATAGCTTCCGAAGGTTCTAAAAGTATTATCTGCTTATCTCCTATCTCCTTTTTTATTACAGAAGACAATAACGGATAATGCGTACAACCTAAAACGATATAATCTACATCAGCTTTTAACATCGGTTGGATGTACCCTTGTATTAATTGAATAGTTTTAGAAGTGTTAATTTGATTATTTTCAACTTGTTCAACAAGTCCGTAACCAACTTGAATAATAACATTCTTATCTTTTGCATATTTACCGGAAGTCTGTTTGAAATGATTTCCGTTGATTGTACTCTGAGTAGCCAGCACGCCGATATTCCCTGTTTTACTTAGTAAGGACGCCGGCTTTATAGCTGGTTCAATCCCTATAATTGGTACTTCATATTTATTTCGTAAAAATCTTACGGAGGCAGAAGTTGCCGTATTACAAGCAATGACGATTATTTTACAACCCTTAACTATTAAAAAACGTGTAATTCTATCACTCAAACGAATGATTTCCTCATCAGTTTTTATTCCATAGGGACAGTTCTTTGTGTCTGCAAAATAGACAAACGACTCATTCGGAAAAGCATCTAACAAAGTTTTCCAAACTGTTAACCCTCCAACACCGGAATCAAATATTCCTATAGGTCTTGTACTCATACTATTGCCCCACCAGACTTATTGTTTCTTCTTCGTTAATATAGAATTTCTTCCCAACACCATAAGCTTTCGCTTTGATATTTCCTTTTATTCCTAATCTAACTTTCCCCGTCAACATTGCCCCTAAAGAACTTGTTGCAGCGGTCATTAAATCTTTAGTTTTTGCTTGTAAATAGAAAGGGTAAACTCCGGTTGTTTTCTTTTTCAAAACAATCTTATCCTTCATTTTCGTCTTCCCTGCATATTCACCGTTGATATAAATATCTAATACCGCAGGTTTTATGGTTATATTATATGTATTAGGATTATTTATTTTTAAATCTAATTTAACTAGCACTTGTTCGGTACTTTGTTTCTCTAGATTGAAACGTTCCATTCCTAAAAACTCTACATCTTCATATTCAAAACAACCACCTAATACCAAACTAAAAACAGGTAAACTTAGCCATAATATAAAGTTTCTAAATCCTTTTGCCATAATAATGCTTCTATTTTGTTTAAATATAATACCTGATTTATTCTTTTATTGGCTTATTTAAAGCATAAATAATAAAGAATATACCGATAACTATTCCAGGAATACTTAACCATTGTCCCATATTAAGAGAAGCATCAGCCAAAGCATCCGTTTGGTGTTCTTTCCAAAACTCTATAATAAACCGTGCAGTAAACATAAGCAAAAAGAAAACACCAAAAATCAGTCCTTCTCTTCTGTACCATTTCTGTTTCCAATACCCCCACATAAGAATCAAAAAAATAATAAAATAACTTATTGACTCCATTATCTGAGTCGGTATTCTTGGTATAAGAGCAATCTCAAAGTCTAATTTATATCCACCGGGGACTTTACTTAAAATTGATTTTGTGGGCAACACGTAATAATGAGCTTCTTTTTCTCTTGATTTTTCTGTTTTGGGATTATAATCAAATGTTTTGTAATACAAAAAATTACCATATAAATCTTGAATATCTTCTTCTGCTACATTAGGGTTGTCAATTATTACCTCAACCTTACTCACTGGGTAAGTGAAACCTTCTTTTTCTTTTGTTTCGTCAGCTTTTTCTATCGTAACCTTATCTGCTTCCGTAAAAAAATAAGAAGCAATCGACTCTTTGGCTTCGTGTTGAAAGAAAAAAGCTACCGGAGCATCACTTTTATATCCGATAATTTCAGAATTCATCAGGTTTCCAATGCGTATCAATGAAGCGGCTAATGCAACAGTGATAACAACTTTATCTAACGTCCACAGCAAGGACTTCGTTCCTTTGGTTACACGCTTTGTGTAAAGCCACATTGCGATTATAATACCAATAGCGGCACCATGACTTGCTAAACCTCCTTTCCATACTTGTGGTATTTCGGTTAAATGCTGAGAATAATATCCCCAATCATAAAAGAAAACATGTCCTAACCTCGCACCTACAACCGTTCCTACTACAGCATATAGCAATATTTTATCTAACCATTCTTCACTTACATTTTCGTTTTTAAACATTTTTTGCATCAACGAAAACCCTAAGAAAAAAGCTAACCCGAAAAGGACACCATAATAACGTATCATTATCGGAGTTTCTATAATATTAGGATTTACATCCCATGTGATGAACGAAAATATTTCCATAGTGTATGGTATTATGAACGAGCAAAGATACTATTTTATTTTAAGAGCTGGTATGATACCATTTAAACATTGAAACGAGCCTTATAAAGCGTTTTTATTTTCCTTATACTTCTTCATAAAATATTTCCATAGCTAAGGCTATACAAAGATTTTATTCATCCTCTAAGAAAACTAAAACTCACTTTCTTTCGGCTCTTTTCAATTTTCAAATGGTATTTGTTCTAAGTCTATGCGTATATTTGCCATTTCTTACTTCAAATATCGGGTTACACCATTTAAACGGGCAGAAGAAATCATTAGCAAATAAATTGAATATACTAGAATACATAGAACGACACAAAATAGCAATACTTATCACTGCTTTTATCCATATGATTCTCCTTGTCTGGTTTAACGTACAAGTAATCATACATAAACCTTACAAGGCTAGAGAACGCGTGGTAATGCAATTGGATTTTTCCGATGATCAAAAAGTTCCAACACCACCGGAAGAACCTGAATCAAACGACAATGGACAAAAGACACCGTTAACCAATGCTGTACAAAACGCTTCTCAAGAAAAAACTAGCTATACAAACGAAAATTTTAGCAGAAGTAAAGCAGAACAAGAAGTTTGGGAGGAATTAAAAGCTATGGAACAAGCCGAGTTCAATTCTTTAAAGAAAGAAGAAGATGTAGAAGAAGATAACAAAGAGAATCATCAAGAGGAAATAAAAATTGACAAAAATTTGGTAAAAGAAGGGGCTGAGCAGAATAATAAAGCAGAGTACGGAATGGATATAAAAGCCACAGCTACCTATTTTTTAGAAAATCGTTCACCTCAACGGAAACCAACACCTTCTTACAAGTGCACATCAGAAGGAGTCGTAACCGTTAAGATAAAAGTCAATCAAAAAGGAATTGTTGTAGCAAGTTCCATCGATGAGGAAAAAACCAATACTTCAAATAATTGTTTGAGAAACGAAGCCTTGAAATATGCGAAGCGATGGAAATTTACTCAAAACTTCAACGCCCCTTTGAGAAAGGAAGGATGGATAAGATTCAGCTACGTTGCTCAATAATATTTTATTAAATTTTTATCACAAACTATCAATTACCCTCGTTAATCTTTCTTCTATATCGGTAGCAACTTTGGCCAAATCATTATTTTCTATCATTCCCATTGCGACGCTAGGTTTTATCGCTGAAGCATAAGCTTCTCCCTCTTTTTGATAAACAATAACATTACACGGCAACATCAGCCCTATTTCTATTTCTGATTGTAACGATTTATAAGCACTCGCCGGATGACAAGCTCCCAAAATAGTATAGCCTTCCAAATCAGCATCTAGCTTTTTCTTTAATGTAGCCTGCATATCTATTTCTGTAAGCACTCCAAAACCTTCGTTTTTCAAGGCTTCTTTTGTTTTTTCTAATACTACGTCAAATGTTCCTTCTATTTTCTTACTGTATCCGTAACTTGAATTATTCATTTTTTATGTTTTTTGATTAATAAAATTGTTTGTAAAAATCGTAGATTCAACAACTAAGTGCAAGTTTTTTCCATTCTACGAATATACTGATAAAAAACCTGTTTTGGAGTTTTGAACCCTAATTTTTTCCTAGGTCTATTGTTCAACTTTTCAACAGCTTCCAA
>JALWSJ010000324.1 GCA_026993705.1 Flavobacteriales bacterium | reverse complement strand
TTGCTCTTTAGTTAAAATAACTCTTCCTAAAACATCATGAACTTTTATCTTTGAAGGAATATTATTACTTTTTATTGTTACTTCACCATTACTTGGATTAGGGTATATCATAACAGTATTATCTTTTACAAAATTACCCGCGATATTAGTAGGCGTTGAAACCACAAACTGTCCCATCATACCACCATCCTCATGTATAAGCATATGGCAATGATACATATAAGGTACACTAGAAGCAAAATCATCGAACTTTGCAATAAACCTTACTGTTTCCTGGGGTTTTACTAAAATAACATCTTTTCTTCCAGCTTCACCAGGAATAGGTGCTACCCCATTTCTGTCTAAAATATAAAATTGAACATCATGAATATGAAAGGGATGAGCAATAGCTGAATTATTGGATATAGACCAAATTTCAGTATTGTTTAGCAGTACGGTTTCATTAATAACATTCGAATCAAATGAAACTCCGTTTAACAGAAAATCACCATTCAGTTGATTAAACCCCATTGTAACAGGACTCATTGTAATTGTTCTTGACTGATTAGAATTTGCTTCCGGTATTGGAGAAACATTAGCAAGCGGACTCTCTATAGATGTTACCGGAGAAGATGTAGGATTAACTACATTAAATTGCATAATATTAAAATCAGCACCATTTAAAGGATTAGGAGTATATCCATTTAAAACCATTCCAAGTCCCATTCCCGGATTTGTTGCACCATAAATGCCATTAGAAAACTCTGAAGCATAACTTTTTAAATAAACAGTTTGACCATTCAACCCTGAAAAATTCACTAATATTTCAGCTCTCTCCCCAGGAGCTAATTGTAACCTAGTTAAAGGCACGTTATCCGACAACAAACCACCGTCTGAGGCTATTTGATAAAAAGTTTGATTTCCACTTAACCCTAGGTTAAACACTCGCATAGAAGATCCATTAAGCACCCTAAATCTTACAACTTGTTCTGGTACAGACAACGCTGCATCGATTGTAGCGTTTACCATGACAATATCATCGGAATTTGATGGCACGACAATTTGATTATTATTATCAAAATCCTTCGTTTGAATAACTAAAGGAAAATCATCTACTCCATAAGTCCTCGGTAAATCTAATGATGCTTCTTCTGTATCTTTAACAATAATTAGCCCCGCTATTCCTTTTGAAACATGTTCATTTGTGTATTCATGTAAATGAGGATGATACCAATATGTAGCAGCTTTATCTAAAACGACAAAACTTGGGGTCCAAGATGTGTTTGGAGCAATCGTTGTATGAGGTCCTCCATCATTTTCTGGAGAAACATGCATCCCGTGCCAATGAATAGTGGTTGTTTGTCCAATTTGATTATTTACCGTAAAATTTACTGAATCTCCCTGATTCAGTATTAAAGTAGGACCTAATATATCACCGTTAGCTCCCATTGTATTCGTTGTTTGACCACTGTAAAATTGTTTGGCTCCTTGCTGTAAATTCAATACTATATCTGTTCCACTTAATGTCGAAGGGATATAAAGAGGGTTTTGGGTAATTGCCACCTGAAACAGCAATACCCCCAATAATGTAGTTTTAATTTTTTTTCCCATTTTGTTTATTTTTAGATTATGGTCAAAACTACACTCCTTTATCAATAAGTGGTGTAACCATTGTTACCATTTATTTATATTTCACACAAATCACCAAAATCACTTGACGACTACCACTTTTTGCATAACCGAGCAATGTGTTCCGGCAGAAAGGCAATAATGATAAACTCCTGAGGAAAGCGAATTAAAATCCAATTGTAATTGTCCTTTGCCTCCATTTACTTTTTTGTGTATCATCACCTCTCCTAATTCATTATACAAATAAAAGTCGCCTTGGCTTTCTTTCTTAAAAGCATAATATAACATTGCTTGATTACTTGCGGGATTAGGGAATATTTTAGAAACGGTAATCGAAGAAAGTTCATCGATTGCTTCTGTGCCATCTGTTATTACTTCTACTTTAAAATCATCGAAATAAAAACCATCGGCTACAACAGCTTGGTCAGAAACCAAACGAAAACGAAACAGTACTTTATAGCCCAAATAGTCGCTTAAATTAATTTCTTCTTTTACCCACGCATTTTGTAATCCATCGTACAAAGGTTGACCGCTTGCTTGATCCATAGTACCGGCATTGGTGTATTTTCCGCATTGAGGTTGCCACGTAGCTCCATTATCTAAAGAAACTTCAAATTGAACATAATCATAATCGGTTTCAATATCCCAGCGAGCGTAAAAAGTAGCAATTGCACTAACACAATTCTCTAATGAGACAGTATCTTTTAACCGAATTTCTTTATCTTCTTGATTGGCATAATCTCCGTAAGGAGAATCGGTAAAAGAATAATTTGGAGAATAACTATCTTCATCTGTCACCCCCCAATCAAAAGTATTCCAATGAGCTAAGGTTTGTGCATCGTCTTGTATTCTTGGAACATAATCTCCATAGACTTTTCTTATCGTGTCTTTTGTTTCGTATAATCCGTTATCGGTAATCAACACGTATTCAATTGCATCGCCGTCAGAAATAGAATTTGATAACACAAAAGAAATAGAATCATTATCCATTTGCAGGATGGTCATTCCATTGTGTACGTTTGGACTTCCAACACTTTGAATATTACTTGAAACCGGCTGAATGCTTACAGTAAAAGTACCCGGATTATCTAGACCTAACCGTTGAATAGAATAATGAAAATATCCTGATTGCGTGTTTACCCCAAAATCACCGGTGTCTTTTGTCCGAGCATAATTAGTTAAAAAATTAGCCGCCATAAGGTTGTGATAAACCATTCCCTTGCACATATCGGCAATGGTACTTAGGGTCGGCCAAAAGCTACTTCCGACCTCCGGAGTCATTGCTAATATTTTGTTATGCGTACTTGTTTCTCCGTACATCCAATCATCAGAATCACCTGCTGCAGGATATAAAGTAGATGAAAGTTCATTGGTGTATCCGTTTTGTTCTACCATTACTCCACTTATAGCCTCGTACAAAGTATTGTCGGGTGTAGGTTGATTCGAAGCGTACCCGAAAGGAAAAAGCAACAATTGACTATACGTGTGGCTATTCAAGGCTATTTTAAAGTCGTGTTGTTCGCAAAACCATTTCATCGCTTGTGTTTCTACTTCGGAAAAGGGAGCTGTACCGAGGTAAACATCACTGTTTGTGTTTGTACTCGTTCCTGCTCCTCCCCATTGATGTCCGTAATTTCGGTTTAAATCCACTCCGTAAGTTCCATCTCCATTGTCTTTTCTATTTTTTCGCCACATTCCGCCTCCGCTTGGATTAGTTGTTTCATTATAAATATAACCATCGGGGTTTACACAAGGAACAAAATACATTTCCGTATTATCTACTAGAGCTTTTACCTCATCATTTGTATTGTAATTCTCCAATAAATACCACATATAGAAAATTACCTGTTGCAACGACCCCGGTTCACGAGCATGATGTAGTGCAGTATATAAAATTTCAGGCTCGGGTTCATCGGTGTTGGGGTTATCTGACATACGCACCCAATAAACCGGTCTGTTTTCTTCTGTCAAAAAACCACTTATGGGAGCTTTTACCGTTATTAAATTAGGATAAAGGCTTTGCATCTCGGCTAATTCTTGCAACATTTCATTGTAAGTGAGGAAACCACCCATTGAACCTCCGTTATAATGCGAAGGCACAGCAGGATTGAGCTGATTAGAACCTAAACAGGACTGATTTTTATTTCCGCTCTTTGTAGTTGCGTTTTGATCTTTGTAGTACTCTTGAACGTCCTCGATAACGATATCGTACCTTAAGCCCAAACTTTTAGCAATTTTGAGTTCATTATCAGAAAAATCGGACTCAATAAACACTCTTTTTTTTAGCTTTACATGGTCTATTGCAACCCCTTGATTGGCCAACAGTAATAAATCTTTGGGGCTATTATAATAAATCTTTGCTCTATGATATTTTTGATTTTGAGCAACTAGGGTTACAGATAAGATTGTAAGCAGTACTACATATAAATATTTCATAATTAATCTATTTTTTCGAAGAAAGTTAAAGCACCAACTTATATCCTACCCCTTTAATGGTAGCTATAAAATCATCACCTATTTTCTCTCTTAATTTTCGGATATGCACATCAATTGTTCGTTCTCCGACAATGGTATCATCACCCCAAACGTCCTTAAAGATTTTGTCTCGAGTAAATACATAACCGGGCTGAGACAACAGTAATTTTAACAACTGAAATTCCTTTTTGGGTAATATAATTTCGTTTCCATCTAACAATGCTAAATATCTGTCTTCATCTATTGATAATCGTTCTACATTTTTTTGTGTGGAAATTTGTTGATGTGTTCTACGCAAAAGAGCCTTTACCTTGCTGACCAAAACACGTGGTTTAATCGGTTTGGTGATATAGTCATCCGCTCCTGCTTCAAATCCTGCTATTTGAGAATAATCTTCTCCTCTGGCGGTTAAAAACGCGATAATTGTATGTGCTAAGTTTGGTATTTTTCGTAATTCTATGCACGTTTCAATACCGTCCATTTCGGGCATCATTACATCTAATATAACCAAATCGGGAATAAAAGTTTTTGCTTTTTCAATAGCATCTCGACCATTGTACGTGGTTTCAACCTTAAATCCTTCTCTTTCTAAGTTATACTTTATCAGTTCCAAAATATCGGCTTCATCATCAACCAATAAAATTTTCTTTTCCATAGTTTTTATCTGTACCCCTAATAAATAAAATAATAAGTGTTTGATTTTTCGTAAAGTTATAAAATAATAAACAGAATTTTAGAATTTTTATGACGAAGTGTAGTTATTCCCTTATTGTAAACTGAATTGCATTAGGGGACGTATATCTAACACTAGCAAAATAGACGATATAAAGCGTTTTTTGATTCCATATACTTCTTCATAAAAAACCAAATCCATTTTCTCGCACTTATTTCACTTGCGTTAGGGATCATTAAGCGACTGTGTAAAAAACAGTTGAGTTTTGTTGCTAACGTAAAAATATTAACAGTTTAATAATCGTTTGATTATCAATATTTTATTTTTACGTTAGTTGGAGTATCCCTAACACGTGCTGAATAGAAGTACATAAAGTGTTTTATTTCCTTTATCCTGCTTCATAAAATATTTCCATAGCTCGGCTATGCAAATATTTTCTTCATTGTCTAAAGAAACTAAAATTCACTTTCTTGCACTTCATTCAACACGCGTTAGGGATAGGAACGGCATCCTTTTGCCCTCCCTCATTTTGGAGGGCAAAAGATATAGTGGATAGCCCGACCCTCATTTTCCATAAGAACGTTTCGCGAGAGCGATATGTTCTTATGGAAAATGAGGGGGAACGCCCAAATAAAACTCATCAAATTGTAGCACTCTATAAAATCCAAACATAAAATAATACAAATAGAAGCTTTGGTAAAGAAAAAAAGTATATATTTGCCGAGGTTATGAGGGACGATTCAGTTTTACTCATCAATTCACAAACGTTATTCCTACTTATTTTATTTGTTTAGAGTGTGAAAGTTTTATTATTGTACTCTTTTTTTTTATAAAAGTAAAGTACGGTAGGTTTAATTTTATCTTTAATTTATCAGACGTAAGAGAAAAATAACACAGCTAAAAGTATTACTGCTTTTCAATGCAGGAGCTCTCTAAATCATTAGTTGACTTAAGCAAAGCATCAATCTTATAGTACTTCAAGCTCTTTTTGTTGTCAAAGAAAGGTAAATCATTAGGACATTATCGAAGAATTAAAAAATTATAATAAATAAAAGTATATCATATGTACGACATTGCTCAACTAAGAAGTAAAAAAGTTGTAGAATTACGCGAAATCGCTAAGAAATTAAACATCAAAAAAGTAGAATCTTATAAAAAGGCAGACTTAATTTATAAGATTTTAGATGAACAAGCCGTAAATCCTATTGTTAAAGAATCTGCCAAAAGAAAGGAAGAACCGATAAAAAGAGAGCGACCTCGTTCTGAAAGACGTAGTGGAGAGGAAAGAAAAGAAGATAAGAAAGAAGACAATAGAAAAACAACTAAGGATACGGAAAAAAAATATGACGCTAAAAAAGAAGAAGTAGCATCAAAAAAACACAACAACAGAGGGCGAACAACTAGGAATCAACACAATACACAACAAAAAACATTGTTTGACGGGGAAACTTCTAAACCTAGAGAAGATAAAAAAGGAAAATATAATACGGATAATTCTCAGCAGAGAAATCATGAGGATAGAAAAAAACGTCAGCAAGATAAAAGAAGAGAGAATGTAACCTCAGAGAAAAAAGAATACTCATCGACGAATAAACACGAAAAAAACAGTAGAGAGCAATACTCGAATACTACTCAAAGCCGTAATCCGAGAACAAATAATCGAACATCAAATAATCCAAATCAAAAAAACTATAGAAATCATGCATCTACCGCTGAAGAATTAGGGTATAACTTTGATGATTTAATTGCCAGTGAAGGAGTTTTAGAGGTAATGCAAGATGGATATGGTTTTTTGCGTTCTTCTGACTACCATTATTTACCTTCGCCAGATGATGTTTATGTTTCACATTCTCAAATTAAATTATTCGGATTAAAAACCGGAGATACAATTAAAGGAACTATCCGACCACCTCGTATTGGTGAACGATATTTTCCTTTAATTAAGTTTTTGAAAATCAATGGCAGAGAGCCGAACGAGATTAAAGATAGAGTTCCGTTTAAATATTTGACTCCTTTATTTCCGCAGGAAAAACTCAAATTAACAGGACATAGTAAAGAAACTATAGCAACTAGAGTTATTGACCTTTTTGCCCCTATTGGTAAAGGTCAAAGAGGAATGATTGTCGCTCAACCTAAAACAGGTAAAACAGTTTTATTAAAAGAAGTAGCGAATGCCATAGCCAGTAATCATCCGGAAGTTTACTTAATGGTATTGTTGATTGACGAGCGTCCTGAAGAGGTTACTGACATGCAGAGAAGCGTGAATGCAGAGGTAATAGCATCTACTTTCGATGAACCTGCAGAAAGACATGTAAAGGTAGCTAACATCGTTTTGGAAAAAGCTAAAAGATTGGTAGAAAGCGGTCATGATGTTTGTATATTATTGGACTCGATAACACGATTAGCGAGAGCTTACAATACGGTAATGCCTGCTTCAGGAAAGGTATTATCCGGAGGTGTAGATGCTAATGCCCTACACAAACCAAAACGTTTTTTTGGAGCGGCTAGAAACATAGAAAAAGGGGGCTCGTTAACCATTTTGGCAACAGCTCTGACCGAAACAGGCTCTAAAATGGACGAAGTAATATTTGAGGAATTTAAAGGGACAGGAAATATGGAGCTTCAATTAGATAGAAAAATTGCAAACAGAAGAATTTTCCCGGCTATCGATATTCTAAATTCAGGTACGAGAAGAGAAGATTTACTATTATCCAAAGAAGAATTACAACGTGTTTGGTTACTGAGAAAATACATGGCTGACATGAAGTCGATAGAAGCAATGGAGTTCTTAAAAGACCGTATGCAAACTACTCGAAGCAACGAAGAGTTTTTAGCTTCAATGAATGGATAATCGAAATTCATTTCTCTAAAGATTGGGGAATTAAGATTATAAAAAAAGTACATATTTGGCGATATGTACTTTTTTTATATCCCTAAGTCAACCTCCATTTAGTCCCTTTACAAAATTTACTAAAATGGTATAAATCCAAAAATTATAACAAAAAAAAGTATGCACGCATAACATTTTTTATTACTTTTGGGGAGCAAAACAACTTCAAATAAAGACAATTATTAGAAGTATTTTACGGAACTTGTTTACTTGAAAATTGGTTCGAAGAAAAATAATTATTAATTAAACGTATAAAATAACAGATTATGAAATTATTAGTTTGTATCAGTAAAGCACCTGATACTACGTCTAAGATTGCGTTTACAGACAACAACACAAAATTCGACGAGAATGGCGTGCAATACATTGTAAACCCATATGACGAATGGTATGCATTAGTAAGAGCACTGGAATTAGTAGAAGCAAAAGGAGGTACGGTTACCATTATAACTGTTGGAACAAGTGCTGACGACGCTACAATTAGAAAAGCATTGGCGATAGGAGCAAATGATGCTGTTAGAATAGATGCCGAAGCAAAGGATGCGTACTATGTCGCAAAACAAATTGCTGAGTATGCAAAAGACAAAGGATACGATATTGTACTTGCCGGGAAAGAAACAATTAATTACAACGGAGCTCAAATCGGTGGAATGATAGCCGAGTTATTAGACATGCCTTATGTTTCTTTAGCAGAAAAACTTGATGTTGATGGAGATACTGCAAAACTAGAAAGAGATGTGTTAGGAGGAACTGAAGTAGTTGAAGTTAAATTACCATTCGCTCTTAGTGCGGCAAAAGGAATGGCGGAGCAACGTATTCCAAATATGAGAGGGATTATGGCGGCAAGAAAAAAACCTTTACAGGTTGTTCCTCCGGTAGATGTAGAGCCTTTAACAGAAGTTATTTCTTATGAAATGCCTCCTGCTAAATCGGCATGTAAATACATTGACCCCGATAATATGGATGAATTGGTAGAATTGTTACACAACGAAGCAAAAGTTATTTAAGATATGTCAGTATTAGTATTTGTAGAATCAAAACACGGGAAAGTCTCAAAAGCAGGTTTTCAAGCCGTTACTTACGGAAGTAAAATTGGTGAAGTTACAGCGGTAACTTTTGGAGATGTTGACCCTTCTGTATTAGGAGAATATGGTGCAAAAAAAGTATTGTTGCACAAAGGTTTAAAAGACGCAAATGACCAACAATCAACACGATTGGTTGTAGAAGCAGTAAAAGAAACCGGAGCAGATATAATTATTTTTTCTAAAGACCAAGCAGGAAAATCTATTGCACCTAGAGTTTCGGCAGCACTGGAATCAGGACTTGCTTCAGGAGCAATAGCACTACCGGTAACCGATAATGGTTTTGTAGTTAAAACAAATGTTTTTTCAGGGAAAGCTTTTGCTAATGTTAAGATTAAAACCGAAAAAAAAATCATTTCCTTGATTCCTAATTCTTTTCCGGCGGAAAAAGTAGGTGGAACAGCAGAAGTTGTAGAAGTTTCTTATGATTTGGGAGAAGCAGGAGTAAAAATTCTCGAATTAAAAACTCAAGGAGAAGGAGTTCCTTTACCGGAAGCTGAAATAGTAGTTTCAGGAGGTAGAGGATTAAAAGGACCAGAAAACTGGTGGATGATTGAAGACTTAGCTAAAACTCTTGGTGCAGCAACAGCTTGTTCAAGACCTGTTGCCGATATAGGTTGGCGACCTCATCACGAACATGTAGGACAAACCGGTTTGGCTATTCGTCCAAATTTATATATTGCAGCCGGTATTTCCGGAGCGATACAGCATTTGGCAGGTGTAAATGGTAGTAAAACAATTGTGGTCATCAATACGGATCCTGAAGCTCCGTTCTTTAAGGCAGCTGATTACGGTGTAGTTGGTGATGCGTTTGAAGTATTACCAAAACTAAACGAAGCTGTAAAAAAATTTAAAGCTAATCAATAAATTTCGTTTATATAAAAGAGCTTTGAATAAAAGTTTTGTAAAAATCCGATAGTGGTTACTATCGGATTTTTTTGTCAAAAAATTGAGTTTTTTTTGTAGTTAATTATAAAAATATACTAATTTTATAATCAAAGGGCTACTTTATTTATGATTAAATTTCTACTATCTTTAGTTGGAGTACTTTTCGTTTCCATTGGAATCGGACAAGCTCCGATTATTCTTACCAATGAAAATTTGGGAGAATCCTTTACTAATTATGCAGAACTATTAGAAGACAAAGAACATAAGCTCTCTATCAAAGATATATTATCGAACAAAACATTACCATTCACTCCCTGCCAAAACAAAATAGAACAAATAGATTTCACAAGTTCTACCTATTGGATGAAGTTTTCTCTTCAAAACCAAACACAATATAATCGTTTTATTGCCAATATAAGTCGAACATTTATTGATGAAGTTATTTTTTATGAAGTAGAAGGAGATTCTGTATTAAAAAAACATATCGCCGGAGATGCATTTACGATCAAAGAAAGAACCACCAAAACAGTAGAAAATTTATTTTATTTCCTTTTACAGCCTAATCAAAAAAAAGATTTTATAGTAAAATTTAAAAGCGACGGTGAAATTATTCGTATCCCTTTAATTATTAATACACCCGACGGTTATTTTATGTCCATCAGGTTACGCTCTTTTTTCTTGGGGGTCTTTTATGGTTCTGTTTTACTAATTTCCATACTATATTTGCTCTATTATAAAGGATTGAGAGACAAAACTCTGTTGCATTACTCCATCTATTTGCTATTTGTATTTATGCTACAATTTACATTAGATGGGTTTACGTATTTTTATTTATTTTCCGGTAAACTTCATTTTTTAGAACCCTACACCGTAGTCGTCTTTGCTTCGCTTGCCCCCTACTCTTTTTTGATTTTTGTAAAAAACTACTTGAATATCAAACAAAATTTCCCGGAATTTTGTCATTATTTTAAAATAGCTGAAACTTTGATTATAGCTGTAGGAATTTCTACTTTTATTCCGGGTAAAATTCATGAATTATCCTATTTACTCGTAAACTTTGTTTCATTAATAACACTTTTATGGGTCTTATTTATCGTGTTATTTGTTAAGATGAATAACGGGCGACGTTATTTTTTCTTTTCTTCCGCTATATTCTTTTTAGTCATTAGTGCCGTATTATTCATTTTAACCAATGTAAGAATATTGGAGAATGAATTTTTGTTTAAATATTCCATGAAAATAGGAGCAGCAATCGAAATTTTCTTTCTTACACTAGCGATGTCTCAAAAACTGTATGAATTACAACGAGATAAACAACTCGCACAAGAAAAAGCCTTAAAAAGCCTAGAAGAAAAAAATAAGTTAATTGACTCTCAAAAAGAAATGTTGCGTGTACAAGTAAAGGAAAGAACTCAAGAACTTGAAACACAAAAAGAACAGCTAGCCCACCAAAATAGAGAAATAATAGATAGTATCAACTATGCTAAACGTCTACAAGATGCCCTTATTCCTTCTGTAGAAGAAGTAAAAAAAATAATTCCAAATTCTTTCATACTCTTTAAACCCAAAGATATTGTAAGCGGAGATTTCTATTGGATTGCACAAACAGAAACAAGTTATGAAAAAAAGCCTAATAAAGAAAAGACGATAATTACCGTAGCCGACTGTACCGGTCATGGTGTACCCGGTGCTTTTATTAGCGTTATAGGGCTAAACATCTTTAACCAAGCACTAAAAGAAAAATCAATCAACACCCCAGCAGAAACCCTAGACTTTTTAAACAAACAATTTTATAACACAGTAAACAAACATAAAGAGATACAAATAGGCACCGTAATTCGTGACGGAATGGATTTAGCCATGTGTGCAATTGACAAAGAAAGTTTGGAACTGGAATTTTCCGGAGCAAAAAACCCGATTTATATCATTCGCGAAAATGAACTGATAGAAATAAAAGGAGATAAACAACCAATCGGCTTTACCGAAAAAGAAAACTCATTTAAACTACATAAGTTTCAACTAAAAAAAGGAGATGTTCTATATCTCTCAACCGATGGATACGCCGATCAATTTGGAGGAGAAAGAGGAAAGAAATTCAAATACAAGCCCTTCAAAGAAGTATTACTCAAAATAGCCTCTTTGGATATGGAACAACAACGAAAAATACTAGAAGATACCTTCTTAAAATGGAAAGGAAACCTTGAACAATTAGACGATATTTGTGTGATTGGAATACGCATTTAGTCTCATATTCTATTTTTGTTCTATCAAGTGTCTATTTTGTGAATAATTATTTTTACTTTTGCTTACACTATTTATCTGAATTTAATAATTAAACTAAAATATTATGGATTGGTTAGTATTTCCTCTACGAGACGGATTTTATTGGTTATTTGAAAACACCTTAGAACCATTGGGAAATATCCCGAATTACACATTTGTAGCTTTGGGTTTTGTTGGAGTATTTATATGGCTTTCTTACCAAGCAAAATACAACAAAGAAGCAGAGTCAGACCCCAATCAAATTAAGTAGAATTTAGATGATTTGGGCGTTCCCTTTTTCTACAAAACAAACATAACGCTCTCGCGTAACGTTTGTTTTGTAGAAAAAGGTCGGGCTATCACTACTCACTCTTTTGTGTTGCATAAGTGCAACAACACAAAAGGAGTTCAAACACGCCGTTCTATCCCTAACGCGAGTGAAATTGGCGGATAGAAAGTGAATTTTTGATTTCTTAGACGATGAATAATAATTTTGCATAGCACCCGCTATGGAAAATTATTATGAAGAAGTATAAGGAATCAAAAAACGCTTTATACCGTCTATTTTGCTCGTGTTAGGGATACATTCCCTAACGCATGTGAATGACTACAAAGAAAACAGAGTTCAGTATTCTTCAATGATATATTTTCTTCGCAAGGAACTGGTTGTGGAAATTCTTTTTAAAGAAGGATAAGAAAAATAAAAATCTTTTTATATTGGTTGCAACTAATTTTCAGAACCGGAGAGATAGGGAGTAAAAAAGTGTTTAATCGCTTAAATAGTGAAAAAGAATTTATTTAACATCTAACGAAAATAAAAAACAACAGATACTTCATTAAATGAATAAGTCAAAACATTCTTTAAAAGGTATCTTAAGCAAAATTCCCATTCCCTTGCAAATTACTCTAAAAGTATATTTGTTGGGAATGGGATTTTTTTCGTTGTTTCGTATCATTCTGTTTCTATTCAATTGGGAAGCCACCCAAACACAGTCATTCACTGATGTCTTGACTAGTTTGTTTATCGGAATGCGTTTCGATACCACTATTTCCTGCTACATACTCGCAATACCTTTGCTTGTATTACTGATAAATTATTATTTGTTAAAATGGAATAAACTTCTGTTTTTAGTTTCAACGCTATTCATTGCTACTTTATACACCTTATCCTTTGCCGTAGAAGCAACCGATATTCCTTTCTTCAATCATTTTTTTGACCGTCTTAACATCTCCGTATTTCTTTGGAATAATAATGCAGACTTTGCCTTGGATATGTTATTTAAAGAATGGGAGTATTTAGGTTCTTTTCTTCTGTTTCTATTGGTTACTTTTTTATTTTACCGCATCTTAATTCCTATTTATAAAAAATACTCTGTTTATTCAAAACCTGCCAACACACCTTTAATAGAGCTAACTTCTATTCTTGTATTCTTAACGATTTTCTTTTTCTCATTAAGAGGTAAAATAAATTTTGATGTTCCTCCACTCGATACTCGAGATGCCTATCACAGTGCTTCCTCATACGCCAACAAAATAACATTAAACCCCATATTTACTCTATTGCGAAGTTTCATCGATTCTTTAGACCCCAAAAACAAAACATTGCATCTAATTGATAACAAAGAAGCTGTTAAGAATGTTCAGCATTACCTGCAAATAAAAGAACAAAAATACGACAGCCCAATTGCAAGGGATGTTGTTCAACAATCAAAGAAACAATCGAATGTTGTCTTAATACTTATGGAAAGTATGACAAGACATAAAATGGGTAGATACGGTAATCCGTTAAACCTTACTCCAAACTTGGATTCTCTGGCAAAAAACGGATTAGCATTTGACAAAATTTATTCGGCAGGTATCCATACCTATAACGGTATCTTTTCTACACTCTTTTCGTTTCCTGCAGTATATCGAAAACAGCCCCTCAAAACCTCTCCGATTAAAGAGTACTACGGATTACCTCAAGTACTAAAAGAAAAAGGATACAACACCAACTTTTTTATCACCCACGATGAGCTTTTTGACAATGTCGGAGCTTTTTTAAGAGCTAATAGTTTTGATAATATTTACAGTGAAAAGGATTATCCCCAAGACAAA